>JBBSEC010000023.1:0-46980 GCA_038240075.1 Acidimicrobiia bacterium | reverse complement strand
GGCCCGGGCGTCGGCGAGGGCCGAAGGAGTGACGGCCGACTTGCCCACGGGACCGGCGCGCCACGGAGTCGGACCGCCGAAGCGGTCTCCGTCGCGCGTCACGGCAACGATCTCGGGATCGTCGAGCGCAAGGTCGAGCGCAGCCCGCCAACCGGCTTCGACGAGCACGACCCGTGCGAGCAGCGCACGTACCAGTGCGTCGAGGTCGGCGCGGCGGCTGCGCACACACTCGAGCATCGGCCGGCCTTCGGCGGGATGGGTCATGGCCGACGCGGTCGGCCGCGTGAACTGGTCGGCGACGAGCAGCAGCGCCGAGGCTTCGCCGTCGCGCAGACGCTCCACCGCGACCCGCGCCGCCGGACCGCCTTCGACGACGAGCGCGTGCAGGCGCTCGCCGAGGGCGGCCGCGACCGCCTGTTCGGTACCGGGGACGACGTCGAGATGATCGAGGAGCGGGCCGAGCACGCCGGGAAGGTCGCGGACCACCGCGCCACCCGCCGCCGCGCGCTCTTCTTCGAGCGCCACCGCGAGCGTCTCGGCGCGCGCCCGCCACCGGGCCGCGTCGGATTCGTTGGTCCGCAAGGCCGCGTTGGCGGCCTCGTGTGCGGCCTCGGCCTGCCGGCGTTCGTCACCCTCGGGCCCGTGCTCGGGCTCCACCATCGCCTCGATCGCGCGGAGCGCCTCCGCGGCGATCGCGCGTTGCTCGTGCGCGCGCCGGCGTTCGGGCTCGAGCGCGCGCAACGCGACCTGCGCCGATTCGAGCTGCTCGCGAACCGTTGGAAGGTCGTCGGTGAGCGCGTCGATGCGGGCGCGCAACGCGTCGTGGTGCGCAAGGGCTTCGCGCCAACGGTCGGTCGCGGCTTCGAGCTCCTGTTCGGCCGCGCGTCGCGCGTCGGGCGGGGGTCCGCTCGTGTCGTCGAGCGCAGCGCGGCATTCATCGGCGCGCGCGACGGCTTCGCGCGCGGCGTGGAGGTGCGGTCGCAGTGCCTCGTGATCGGCTTCGACGGTGATGAGCTCGTCGCGCACTGCCGCGGCGTCGGCAACCAACGTCTCGACGACTCCCTCGTCGGCGGCGGCGGCCAGCTCGCGCTCGAGACCGCGAGCGCGCTCGGCAACGAGAGCCTGCAGACCACGCCCGCGTTCACGCGCCGATTCGACCCGCATCAACAGGTCGGCGACGTCGTCGTCGTCGGGACGGCTGAGATCGTGCTCCGCACTCGCGACGTCGGCGTCGAGCACCCGCAGCCGCGCGCGCAGCTCCGCCTCGTTCGTGCCGAGCTCCGCGCGGCTGGCGCGGCGACGACCGAGCCGGGTCGTGAGCACTTCGATGTCGCGGCCGGCCAGGTGCAGCCGGATCTCGCGTAGCGCGTCGCTCAGCCCGTCGTGGCGGCGCGCGGCGTCGGCCTGTCGCTCGAGCGGGCGCAGCGCGCGTCGCACCTCGCGCAACAGATCGGTGAGGCGCAGCAGGTTCGCTTCGGTCGCCTCGAGGCGCCGCTCGGCCTTCTCCTTGCGCTTCCGGTACTTGAGGACGCCCGCGGCCTCCTCGATGATCGCCCGGCGATCCTCGGCCCGCGCGTTGAGCACGGTGTCGAGCTGCCCCTGGCCGACGATGACGTGTTGCTGCCTGCCGATGCCGGAGTCGGAGAGCAGATCCTGGATGTCGAGCAGGCGGCAGGGCGCACCGTTGATCGCGTACTCCGACTCACCGGTGCGGAACAACGTGCGGGTGATCGTCACTTCGGAGAACTCGATCGGCAGCAGCTGCGACGCGTTGTCGATCGTGAGTGACACCTCGGCGCGGCCGAGTGCGGGACGGTCGGCGGTTCCCGCGAAGATGACGTCGTCCATCTTCCCGCCGCGCAATGCACGCGCGCCTTGCGCGCCGAGCACCCACGCGACCGCGTCGACGAGGTTCGACTTCCCCGATCCGTTCGGACCGACGACCACCGCGACGCCCGGCTCGAACTCGAGCGTCGTCTTCTCGGCGAACGACTTGAAACCCTTCAGGGTCAGTGATTTCAGAAACATGATTTCAGCGACATGATCTCGGCAAGACGGGGCCCCTCCTCCGGAGCCGGAGCGTAGGCGAGAGGGTCGGCGCTACCCGCGGATGCGCACCCGCGTTCGATCGGCTCGAAATCTCCTACACCTGGCAGGCCTCGCAGAAGAACACGGGGCGGTTCGAGACCCGCAGCTTCACGAGCGGCCGCCGGCAGCGGCGGCACGCCTCGCCCTCACGTTCGTAGACCTTGAAGTGGTGCGGTTCCCCCGACGCCGAGTGGTCGATGCCGTTGTCGTCGCCACGCGAGCCCGCGTACTTCACGGCCTCCTGCACGGTCTCGACGATCGCCCGGTACAAGCGGCGGATCTCCTGGTCAGTGAGCGAATCACTCTCACGGTCCCAGCGCAGTCCGGCCGCGAACAGGATCTCGTCGCTGTACACGGGACCGATTCCGGTGAGGACGGCCGAATCCATGAGCAGCGCCTTCAACTTCGCGTGGCGGGCCGCGATGAGGCGGCCGAAGTCGATCCACGAGATCGACGCCTCGAGCGGATCGAGACCCGTGGTGGCGTAGTCGGTGACCTGCTCGGCGATCCCCTCCAACGGCGTGACGAACATCTCGCCGGTGGTCTTCGGGTCGGAGTATCGGAGCTGTCCGCCCTGGGTGAACGTGATCACGACGTGAGTGCCCTTGGTGACCGTGGTGCGCGCCGTCTTCGCGCGTATGAGCGACCCGGTCGCGCCGAGGTCGACGAGCAGCACATCAGGCCCGTCGAGGCGCAGCAGCAGGTAGCGGCCCTTCCGCTCGACGCCGGTGATCTTGCGACCGTCGAGCGCGCCGACGAACTGCTTCTTGGTCCGGTGGCGTCGAATGGGCTTCAACCCGTCGACCTCCACCGATTTGATCTTGCGTCCGACGATGTCGCGCTCGAGATCTCGGCGCAACACCTCGATCTCAGGTAGCTCCGGCACCAGGATCCCCCTCCTGCAAACCCGACCAGGCGATCCACGCTGCCGCCTGCTCGGCTTCCTTCTTCGAGTTCCCCTCGCCCGCGCCCGACGCCTCACCGTCGAGCATCACGGTCGCGAAAAACCGCTTGGCATGGTCGGGCCCCTCGTCACGGACGAGATAGCGGGGCCGACCAAGACTCCTTTGTGCCGCGATCTCCTGCAGGCGCGTCTTGTAGTCGCGCCCGCCCGGACCGGTCGCGGCTTCGCCGATGCGATCGTCGAACCACTTGAGGACGAGGCGGCTCGCGGCGCCAAGACCACCGTCGAGGTAGACCGCGGCGATCAATGCTTCGAGCGCATCGGCGAGGATCGACTGCTTCGTGCGACCGCCGCCCGCGTCTTCGCCCTTGCCGAGGAGGATGTACTCACCGAGGCGCATCTCGACGGCGACATCGCCGAGCGCGCGCGCGTTCACGACGCCGGCGCGCACCTCGGAGAGCTGACCTTCAGGGAGGTGCGGGAACCGGACGTAGACGTCGTCGGTCACGATGAGGCCGAGCACGGAGTCGCCCAGGAACTCGAGCCGCTCGTTCGACTCGTGACCGCCGTTCTCCGCGCACCACGAGCGGTGCGAGAGCGCGCGGTCGAGGAACGCGCGGTCGCGGAACGTGTAGCCGATGCAGGCCTCGAGCGCCGCGACCGGGTCGGCCGGATCCGCGGTATCGGTGGTACCGGGGGTCGTGATCGCGGGGGTCGTGATCGCGGCGAGCGCGGCGTCGGCCGGGACGGCACCGTTGCTCGGCGCCGCGAGCCTCGCGACCACGCAGTCGATGGCATCGGAGACGGTGACGAGCTCGACGAGATCGTCGTCGTCGAGTCGGAAGCCGACCGTGCGCTCCCCCAGCTCGTCCTCGAGCGTCTCGGCCCACTCGATGAGCGCGAGGTCGTCGGCGTTCAGGTCGTCGCGCAGCCGCGCCCGCGGCACCACGGCGTCTTCGTCGACCTCGAGGATCTCGGCGAGGCGCTCACGCACGAGCCGCGTGACCTCTTCGCGATCGACCGGACTGCGTTGGCTGTGGGTCTCAGCCGGCATCGGCCATCACCCCACGGAGCCGTGTCACGACATCGGCCCGGACGCACGCGACGGCGACACCAACCGCGTTGACGATCGCCCGGCCCGACGACGAACCGTGCGAGATCACGCACACGCCGTCGACGCCGAGCAGCATCGCGCCACCGGTCTCGTCGGGAAGGAGATCGGACGCGGCCTCGAGCAGTCGCAACTTGATCGGTCCGGAGACCGCTGCGAAATCGGGCTCGTCGAGCACCGAGAAGATCAGGCCGGCGAGTGCCGACATCGCGCCCTCGAGCGTCTTCAACGCGACGTTGCCGGTGAACCCGTCGGTGACGATGACGTCGGCCGCGACGCGCGAGAGATCGCGGCCTTCGACGTTGCCGATGAAACCCTTGACGCCGGAGAGCAGCTCGAACGCCTCCTTGCGGAGGGCGTCGCCCTTTCCGGCCTCCTCGCCGTTGGAGAGGAGCGCGATCGTCGGTTCGTCGACGCCCAGCCGGACCCGCGCGTACTCGCGTGCGAGGAGCGCCCACTGGACGAGCCACTGCGCCTCGGGGTCGACGGTCGCGCCGCCGTCGACGAGCAGTTGGCGAGCACCCGATCCGGCGACCGGAACGGGCACCGCGATCGCGGGACGGTTGATGCCCGGCAGCCGGCCCCATCGCAGCAGCGCCGAGGCCATGGTCGCGCCGGTGTTGCCGGCTCCGACCATCGCGTCAGCCCTCCGGTCGCGCACGGCTTCGGCGCACCGCACCATCGACGCGTCGCGCTTCGAGCGCACGGCCGTGGCCGGGTCGTCCATGGCAATGACCTCGGACGCGGCCAGGATCGTCACGCGATCGCGCCCGCCCGGCCCCGGTTCGCCGGCCTCGAGGAGAGGTTGCAGGCGATCGGGCGGTCCCGCGAGCAGCACGTCGACATCGAGCGTCGCCGCGGCTTCGAGCGCGCCGGCAACGATCGCCTCGGGGGCGCGGTCGCCGCCCATGGCGTCGATCGCGACCGTCACCCGGCCGTTGGGGTTCACCCGGTCACTCGACCTCGACGACCTGACGCCCGCGGTACCAACCGCAGTTGACGCAGACCGTGTGGGGCAGTCGGGACGCCCCGCAGTTGGGACACAGCGAATGCGCCGCCGGCGCGATGGCGTAGTTCGCAGAACGCCGGGATCGGGTGCGGGACCGGCTCAACTTGCGCTTGGGGACGGCCAACGGGGGCTCCTTGGGATTCGGACAGAGGGTGGGGCGACGGCGCTTACAGCTCGAGCGAGCGCAACGCCTCCCAGCGGGGATCGTCGTCGACTTCGACGCATCCGCAGGGCACGAGGTTGCGGTCGGCGCCGCAGGTCGGGCACAGCCCCGCGCAATCCTCGCGGCAGTGCGGCGCCGGTGGCAGCTCGAGCAGGACGGCGTCGCGGACGACCTGGTCGAGATCGATGGTGTCGTGATCGAGCAGGTAGGTCTCGCCGTCGATCGGCTTCGGCTCGAACAGCTCGTCGATTCCGACGACGAGCGTGCCCTCCACCGGCTCGAGGCACCGGCTGCACTCGGACGCCCACACGACATCGACCTCGCCCCGCACGACGATGCCCTCGGGGATGCGCTCGAGCGTGGCGTCGATGTGGACGGGGAACTCGGGTGGGATCGCGACTGGACCCGCCGCCAGATCAGGCAGTGGGGCGTCGATGTGGACGTCGCGCTGGGCCCCCGGCCGGCGCAGGAGGTCGGCGACGATGATTCGCAAACCGGTAGAAACGGACATCTCGCGACGATCGTTCAGGGACCGCGGCGCCGGACGGCGGGGCGGGAGGGAGTGACCGAAGCTCTGACCAGGGCTCGGCGCAGGACTGCAGACGGCGGGCCGCCGGAAGTCCGATGGTAGCAGGGAGCCCACTCACAGGGCCTCCTGCCAGGGCGGATGGGTCGAACGAGGGTGCGACCGGCGGCCGACGCCGGCCGTTACGGTCGGCCGCGCCCGTGCCGATGAACCGGTTGAACAAGGTGCTGGCCGGGGCCTGCCGGAAGGGTTTCCGATGACGCGTTGCGCGGCCTGCGGGCAGGAAAACGACGAGTGGCGCCTGTTCTGCACCCACTGCGGCGCCTCCTACTCGGCCGGCGCGGCCGGACCGGTGCTCGCCCCGCCTCCGCCGGGTGCCCCCGCGGCCCCACCGCCCCCCGGCCCGCCGGGTTCACCGGGCGCGCCAGCCGGTCCGTCGGGGCCCGGGACCCGCAGGCGGCCGTCATCGCCCTCGCGGCCGTGGTCGCCGTGGCCGTCGGAGTCGGGGCCTTCGTGGGCCTGACCGCGGGCGGCTCGAAGGGCCACCACGGAGCCGCCGCGACCACCACGACGTTCCCGTCGACCTGGGATCCCCGGGTCGATTCCCTCGTCCGGTTCGATGCGGCCCAGCGCCTCCTCGACTACACGCACCCGGTCAAGGTCGTGTTCCTGTCGGCCGCCGAGTTCAAGAGGCGGGTCACGACCGACGACAGCAAGCTCACGGCGAAGGACAAGCGCGATCTCCAGAACGCGCTCGAAGAGCTGCGCGCCCTCGGCATGGTGGAGGGCAACGTCGACCTGTTGGCCAAGGAGAACCAGCTCTCCGGCGCGGTGACCGAGGCGTACTACGACGAGAAGAAGAAGGAGATCGTGATCCCCGGCTCGACCCTCGACGTCGAGCAGCGCGTGACCCTGGCCCACGAGCTCACCCACACCCTCGACGACGAGCACTTCGACCTCGACAAGGTGAACAAGATCGGCGACCAGCACGACACCGACGCCGTCACCGCGCTCATCGAAGGCGACGCGGTGTGGGTGCAGAACAAGTACACCGCGAAGCTCTCACCCGCCGACCAGCGCGCGTACGAACGTTCACAGGACGACGCGGTCGGCCCGAACGACCTGAAGGGTGTGCCCCAGATCTTCGAGACCCTCGGCGAATGGCCCTACGACTTCGGGCCGCTCTTCGTCGACATCCTGCGCAAGCAGGGTGGCGAGGCGCGCGTGAACCGCGCCTTCAAGTCGCCGCCGATCGACCAGGAGCAGGTGATCGACCCGATCACCTATCTCGACGGCGACCAGCCCGGGCCCATCGCGGCCCCGGTGCTGCCCCACGGCGCGAAGAAGCTCGACAGCGGCAAGGAGTTCGGGGCGCTCATGTGGTACCTCGTGCTGTCCGAGCGGATCGACCCGCACGTCGCGATGAAGGCCGCGCTGGGCTGGGGCGCCGACTCCTACACCGACGCTCGCGAAGGGACCAAGACCTGCGTCGAGGTCCACTACCGCGGCGAGACGCTGCAGGACAACGACGAGATGCTCGATGCGCTGCACGCGTGGATCGCCGCGCTGCCGGCGGGCACCGCCGCGGTGAAGGCCAACGCCGACAACACCCTGTCACTGCACTCGTGCGACCCCGGCGTGGCCGCGAAGGTCGTCACCAACCGCAGCACGCAGGCCTACGGGCTCCTGTTGTTCCGCGACGAGATCATCGAAGAGTTCGTCGATCAGGGCGCGCCGCCCGACATCGCCACGTGCACGGCCGACGCCGTGACCGACCAGGCAACGGTGGCCGGCGTCAACGCGGGCAAGGCACCCGCGGTGTTGAACGACACGCTCGGGCTCGCCCGGCTCATCGCGACCTGCCGCGCGACCGCCGGCACCGTCGTCGGCACGAACGAAATCGATCGCTAACTAGTTATCTTGATCGAAGAAGCCGGGCTCGTCGTCGTCGACGGGTTCGGGATCGGTGAGGGCCGGCGTGCCCGTGTGCACCTGGAGCTGCTCGCGTCCGCGCTGGACGGTCTGCATCGTGCGGTCGAGAACGATCTCGAACGCGGCGAGCCGCTGGTCGACGTAGTCCTCGGCCTCGTGCTGCAACGCGCGTGAGCGGGCTTCCGCGTCTTCGACGAGCGCATCGGCATGACGGCGCGCGGCGCGCACGACTTCGTCGCGCTCGACCATCCGCTCTGCCTGCACGCGCGCGGCCTCGATGATCTGGTCGGCCTCGCGCTCGGCCTTCGCGAGGAACTCGTCGCGCTCCTTCAGCAGCCATCGCGCGCGCTTCAACTCTTCGGGGAGGTTCTCGATCGCGTCGTCGATGAGCGTGAGCAGGTCGTCGCGGTTCACGCGCGGCGACGACGAGAAGGGCACGGTCCCGGAGCTCTCCAACAGCTCGCGCATCTTGAGCAGCGAGCCTTCGGTGTCCTCAGTACGTGTTTCACCGTCGATCATGGGGCCTCCCCCTGGAAACGGTCGAGCAGGCGCTTGGCGACGATGGCGGGCACCATGCTCGAAACGTCTCCGCCGTATTTTGCGACTTCACGCACCAGACTCGATGAGAGGAACGAGTAGTTGGGGCTGGTCGACAGGAAGAACGTGTCGATCCCCGACAACCGTTGGTTCATCTGCGCCATCTGCAGCTCGTAGTCGAAATCGGAGACCGCGCGCAAACCCTTCACGATCGCGTTCGCACCGTGCTCACGCGCGAACTCGACGAGCAGTCCCTTGAAGAACTCGATGCGGATGTTGCCGAGATGCGCAGTGCACTCCGAGAGCATCTCCTGCCGTTCCTGGAGCGTGAACAGCGACTGCGTCTTCTGCGGGTTGCGGATGACCGCGACCACCACTTGGTCGAAGTGACGAGAGGTGCGCTCGATGATGTCGATATGACCCAGGGTCACCGGGTCGAACGAGCCGGGACAAAGAGCGATCGACACGAAGCTGGCTCCGAAACGACGATCAGACGACTCCACCAGCCGTCACGTGGACAGGAAGAACGCGAGCGTATCGCCGAACGACCGCTCCCATACGATCCGCAAGCCCTCGACCTTCGGCGCGGCGACGCCGGCCGGTCGCTCGACGACCACCAACGCGTCGGTTGCCGTCCACTCACGTCGGCCGAGCGGAGTCAGCACCTTGTCGAGCGCGGCGCTCTCGACGTCGTAGGGCGGGTCGCACAGCACGAGATCGAACGGTGCGTCGTACGGAGCGTTCGCAGGCGGCGTGCCGCCGAGAAAGGCGGCGACGTCGGCGTTGACGACCGAGGCCGCTGCCGCAGTGCCCGTCACCGACAGGTTCCGGCGGAGCATCTCGAGCGCGGCCGTGTCGTTCTCGACGAGCACCGCGTGCGCGGCGCTTCGCGAGAGCGCCTCGATCGCGAGTGCGCCCGTGCCCGAGTACAGATCGAGCACCTTGGTGCCTTCGACCCGCTCGCGCGCCGTGAGCGCCGAGAACAACGCTTCCTTCACACGGCCCGTCGTCGGACGGATCGCGTGACCGGGCGGCGCGCTCAAGCGTCGCCCTCCCGCACTTCCCGAGATCACTCGAAGATGCTGTGCCACTGCGGGATGTTCGCGCGCGAACGGCGCCGCGTGTGTATCAGCTCTTGAAAAGGAACTCGACGGCGTCGCCGAGGAGGTCCTCGACCTCCTCACGCAACTCCACGGACTTGTCGAGATCGGGGTCTTCGTCGAGCAGTCGTTCGGCGCACGCGCGCGCGAGCAGCACCTGCTCCTCGTCACGTGGAATGCGGCCGAGCTTGAGGTCGGAGAAACCCGACTGCCGATCGCCGAACACCTCGCCCGAGCCGCGGATCTCGAGGTCGCGCTCGGCCAGCAGGAACCCGTCGGTCGACGCTTCCATCGCCGCCATGCGTTCCTGTGAGTCGGGTGTCTGGGGATCGGCGAAGAGGAAGCACCACGACGCACCACCGCCGCGGCCAACACGACCACGGAGCTGATGGAGCTGGGAGAGGCCGAAGCGATCGGCGTCCTCGACGATCATCACCGTCGCGTTGGGAACGTCGACACCGACCTCGATCACGGTCGTCGCGACGAGCACGTCGATCTCGCCGCGCCGGAACGCGTCCATCACCGATTCTTTCTCGCGCGACGGCAGCTGCCCGTGGAGCAGCGAGATCCGCAACCCCGCGAGGTCTTCGACCTGCAGGCGCTCGAGCTCCTCCGTCGCCGCCTTGGCCTCGATCTTGGCGCTGCCCTCGACGAGCGGGCACACGACGTAGGCCTGCCGGCCGGCGTCGACCTCGGCGCGCAGCGTCGCGTACGCGGCCGCGCGGTCGAGCGGGTTCGGGCCGACCAGGCTGGTGGTGATCGGCGTGCGCCCCGGTGGCATCTCGCGCAGCTCCGACTTGTCGAGATCGCCGTAGATGAGCATCGCCGCCGTGCGCGGAATCGGCGTCGCCGTCATCACGAGCACGTCTGCTCGCATGGTCGCATCCGCGTGCGCTTCACCATCTTGTTCAGCGCTAGGAGCGCCGGCTGCGGCTGCTCCGGTGAGGAGGGCGCGTTGCTCGACGCCGAAGCGGTGCTGCTCGTCGATGACGACGACGCCGAGGCGCGAGAACGGCGCGTCGCCGTAGAGCAGGGCGTGGGTGCCGACGAGGATGTCGACCTCGCCGCGCTCCAGCCCGCCGACGAGCCGTCGTCGTTCGGCCGCGGTCGTACGGTTCGTGAGCAGCTCGACGCGCACCGGGCGCTCGTCGAAGAGTCCCCCGTCGCTCGGCACCGTGAGGTCGGCCAGCATCGCGGTGGCTGAGAGGTGATGCTGCTCGGCCAGCACTTCAGTCGGCGCCATGAACGCGCCCTGATACCCACCTTGCACCGCGACGAGCAGCGCGCTCAACGCGACGACCGTCTTCCCCGAGCCGACGTCGCCCTGCAGCAACCGGTGCATCGGTGCCGGGCTCGCGAGGTCGCGTTCGATCTCGGCGATCGCGTCGCGCTGGTCGCCGGTGAGATCGAACGGCAGCCGCGCGTGGAACGCGCCGACGAGCTCGCCGTCGACGCGGTGCTGAATCCCGGATTGCGCGGCGGCAACCGCACGCTTGCGCGCGACCAACCCCACCTGCATGCGCAGGAACTCGTCGAAGATCAAGCGTTTCCGGGCCGCCTGCACCACGCCGATGTGCTCGGGCTGATGGATCCCGCGGTAGGCCGCGTCGCGCGACTCGAGGTCGAGCTCTTCCCTGATCGCCGCGACCGGATCGGCGAAGCTGCGCTTCTCACACCGCCGGAGCGCGTCCTTCACCAGCTTGGCCATCTGCCACGTCGCGATGTCGGCCTTGCCCGACTGAGGGTAGATCGGCACCACCTTGCCCGTGCGGTCGGTCTCCCCCGCCGGACCGACCACGTCGACGACCGGGTTCGTCATCTGGCGCTTGCCCCGGTAGACGTCGACCTTGCCGAAGAGCGCGACCTCGGTCTCCGGAGTGAGCTGCCGCTCGCGCCACGCCTGGTTGAAGAACGTGCACGTGAGGTACGACGTGCCGTCGGTGACGACGACCTCGACGAGCGCGCGACCGTTGCGCGTGCGGCGGCCCGACGCGCGGCGCACCTCGGCGAACACCGTGGCTTCCTCGCCGACCTCCAGCGCGGCGATCTCCGACTTGTGCGTGCGGTCGATGTAACGGCGCGGGTAGTGCTGCAGCACGTCGAGCACCGACTCGATGCCCATGATCGCGAGCCGTTCCTCGAGCGCGACCCCGACGCCCGTCAGCCGGCTGACCGGGATCGCGCGCAGGTCGCGCAGCGTGAGCGGCGCGGTACTCATGGTCGCATGCGCGTGCGCTTCACCGTCGTGCGTCGCACTAGCCACGGTTGCTGCGCCTGCTCCTACTCGACGCCGACGAGATACGGGTAGAGAGGTTGGCCGCCGTCGTGGAACTCGGCTTCGACCTCGGGGTGCGCCAACGCGAGGTGCTCGCGGATGTGCGCGGTGTCGCCGGGCCGGGCCTCGGCACCGATGATGACGGTGACGATCTCGCTCTCGTCGTCGACCAGGCGGGTGAGGAGCGCGGTCACGGCGTCGACGGCGGTCGCGGTCGCCGCGCAGATGCCGCGCGAGTCGATCGCGATCCAGTCGCCTTCGTGCACGGGGCCGAAGTCGGTGGTCGCGTCGCGCACGGCACGCGTGACCTCGCCGGTGCGTACACGGGCAGCCGCCTCGGTGAGCGCGGCGACGTTTGCACCGAGATCGGCAGCGGGGTCGTACCCGACCAACGCAGCGAGCGCTTCGACGAGGCTCGTCGTCGCGATGACCTCGACATTGCGCTCGGTGAGCGCGTCGACCTGTTGCGCGACCGGGATGATGTTCTTGTTGTTCGGGAGCACGATGACGTTGTTCGCCGACGTCGACTCCACCGCTTCGAGGATCTGCGCGGTCGACGGGTTCATCGACTGCCCACCGGCGATGACGATCTGCACACCGAGACTGCTGAGCAGCCGGCCGACGCCGTTGCCCACGGCGACCGCAACGACCGCGGTCTCGCACGCCGCGCCGGCCGCGACCTCGCCGTTGCCGCCGGGATCGCCGCCGGCCGCGACCCATTCGTGCTCGTGCGCGACCTGCTCGAACAGGTCGGTGACCCGGATCTGATGCGGGCGGCCGGCCTCGATCCCGGCTTCGACCGCGGCGCCGATCTCGTTGGTGTGCACATGGCAGTTCCAGATGCCGTCGCCGCCGACCACGACGATCGAGTCGCCGAGCGCACCCCACGTCTCCTTGAACGCACCGATCGACGAGTCGGGGGCGTCGAGGAGATACATCACCTCGTAGCGCAGGCCGGCGACGTCGTCGCCCCGCATGTGTGCCTCGACCGACGCGGGCGTGAATCCACCGAGGGTCGGTTCGGGAATCGGGCGGCCGGCCACGACCTCGAGAAACGCCGCGATCAGCAGCGTGAAGCCCTTGCCCCCGGCGTCGACCACACCGGCCTCGCGCAGCACGGGAAGCAGGTCGGGTGTGCGCGCCACGGCCGCGTCGGCGGCCTCGGCGGCGCGGGTGAGCAGCGCGTCGAGATCCGCGCCCTGGAGGGCCTCGATCGCCTCGGCGGTCTCGCGCACCACGGTGAGGATCGTGCCCTCGACCGGGCGGAGCACCGCCTCGTAGGCCGCGTCGGCGGCGCGGCGCATCGCCGCCGCCAGGTCGGCCGGGCCGAGCGTGGTGAGCGGCGAGCACACCTCGGCCACGCCCCGGAGGATCTGGGAGAGGATCACGCCCGAGTTGCCCCGGGCACCCATCAGCGATCCCCGCGACATCGCGGTGCAGACCTCGGTCATCGCCTCGGCCGTCTGGAGCTCGAGCGCGACCGACTCGAGCGTCAGCGCCATGTTGGTTCCCGTGTCGCCATCCGGAACCGGGTAGACGTTGAGCCGGTTCAGCTCCTCCTGATGGGAACGGAGGGCATCGCGGAACCGTAAGACCACCCGGCGCAGGTCGGCCGGTCCGAGGCTCGTCAGGCCGGGCACGAAGCCGACACTACCCGGCTGCTATCGTCCTCAGGCTTCTCGGGGCTGCCGGTGTTCAGCAATTCCGCCCGGCCCGCAATCCGTCCGTCCTCGACATCACCGATCAGAGGTTGTTGCGTCATGGCGTCTGTATGCGAGGTCTGTGGCAAGCGTCCGAACTTCGGCATGCGGATCAGCCACTCGCACCGTCGCACCAAGCGGCGTTGGAACCCCAACGTGCAGAAGGTGCGCGCCATCGTGAACGGCTCGCCCCAGCGCCTGCACGTCTGCACGTCGTGCATCAAGGCCGGCAAGGTCGTGAAGCCCTAAATGCAGGGCGTCATCAAGATGTTCGACACGCTGACCAACGAAGGGGTCCTCGTGTCGGATGCCGACCGGGCCGAGTTCGTGCTCGCCGCCGGCGCGCTCGACGGCTCGATCTTCCGAATGCTGCGGCAGGGGCAACGGATCAACTTCGACCTCGACGCCGACGGTCGGGCGTTCAAGATCCGCAGTGGCGCCGAGCCCGATCTCGGGCTCCCCACCGCGCAGGTCTAGCGACCGTTCTGAGCTAACGACCGCGGCGCGCGCCGCGTCGGTCGCCGGTGAGGAACCCGACGACCACGAGTAACACGACCGCGCCGATGAACGCGACGAACATCGACCGGAATCCGAAGCGGCCGATCCCGCCCGCGCCGGCCGCGTTGAAGATGATGCCGCCGATCAGGCCACCGGCGATGCCGACGAGGATCGTGCCGAGGCAGCCGAGCCGGCTCGAGCCCGTGATCGCGCGCGCGAAGGCCCCGGCGACGAACCCGACGACGATCCACCCGATCACACCCACGTCGACACCCTACTGAGGGTGCGTCGCCTGCTTCTCCTCCCACGCGCGGTGCACGGCGAGGGTCTTCTCCCAGAGGCGGTCGATCGCCTCCGGTTCGGCGCCGTCGAGCCGCAGGTGGAAGACGTCGGTGAGCGCGTCGAACCAGTCGGCGCGATCGGTCAGTGTCTGCGGCGACGCGGGCTCTCCGTCTTCGACGCGACGGAAGACGAGGCCCACCATGACATCGGCTCCTGCGGCGTCGCGGCGCTGCACGCTGACGAGCTTCACGAACCCCGACTCGGGCGAGGTCGAGAGGTACGTGTGCTTCTCGGCAAAGTCGCGCATCTCCGCCGGAGCCGACCGCCACGCCATGCCGGGGAACGATCCGCGCGGGTCGTGGGTGAAGTGCCAATCGCCGACGGCACCCGGCGTCGCGGTCAGCGTGTAGCGGAACGGACCCTGCGCGTACTCACCCTCGCGGAGCGGCAACGGCTCGTGGAGCGCGTCGCCGAGACCGACGTCGACGTACCACTCGCCGTCGGGGTTGTCGTCCGACGGCAGCCCCGCAACCGTGAGCACGAGATGGTTCGCCATCGCGTCCTCGCTCGGACCGTCGGGCCCGTGAACACCACCAACGTGCCGGGTGACGTCGTAGCCGACGGCGCGCAGCAACTCGCTGAACGCACCGTTGACATGGAAGCAGTAGCCACCGCGCCCGCGGTGGGCGACGCGCCGCATCGACTCGGTGGCGTCGACGGTCCACGGCTCGCCGAGGTGCAGCCACACCGTCTCGTACGGGACGTTCTCCACCTGCGCGCGATGTAGCCGGCGGAGCCCTTCGACCGACGGCGGCTCGGCTTCGAGATCGAGCCGGCGCAGATACGCCGCGACGTCGTCGTCGTTCACGCGGTCAAGCTTGCCAGCTTCGCCAGGACGCGGCGCTTGACGTCGTCGTACCGGGCGCCGCCTTCGCCGAGAATCTTCGCGGCGAAGGCGTCCGGGTCGCCGAAGAGCGCGAGCAACAGGTGCTCCGTGCCGATGTAGTTGTGCCCGAGGCTCACGGCTTCGGCCACCGATCGCTCGATCGACGCGGTGGCCCGCGGCGTGAATGGTGGTTCGGCGACCGTCGACGACCCACGAGGCGTGACGAGCACGATCTGTGCCTCGACCGCGGCACGGGCGAATCCGAGCTCGTCGAGGATGCGCGCGGCGATGCCACCGGCGGGTTCGAACAGACCCAGGAGCAGGTGCTCGGTTCCGACGTAGCCGTGTCCGAGGTCATGCGCGGCCGAGGCAGCCGCGCGCAGTGCCGTTCGCGCCCGCTGCGTCCAGCGCTCCATCGACGCGTCCGCCAGCGAGAACCGCTTGTGCGCGGCCTGCTTGCTCACGCCGAGGGCGGCGCTGATCTCCGACCACGACCGGCCGCTGCGGCGGCACTGGTCGACGAAGTGCGACAGCACCGAGTCGCCCACGGCCTCGAGCTCGGCCACGGTCGTCGACGCCGTCGCGAGCTGGTCCAGCGGGTCGGCGCTCGCGGCGTCGGCCTTCACGGTGTCGATGATGTCCTGGAGGTTGGGTCCCGGCGTCATGCGTCAACCATAAGTTGACGACACGCGTGCGTCAACCCCGGATTGACGCGCCCGTCCCGGCCTTGGCATCCGAATGCATCGCTTTGATGCACACGAATGCCAGGGAGGGGTGGGAACGGCTGGCTACTCGCTCAGGCGCTTGTCGAGCTGGTCGAGCTGCTCGTGCAGGGCGGCAGGGAGCCGCTCGCCGAACTGGGCGTAGTGCTCCTCGATCAACGGGACCTCGGCCCGCCACGCCTCGACGTCGACGTCGAGCAACTCGACGAGCGCCTCGGGAGTGACGTCGACACCCGCGGTGTGGATCGAGCCGGGAGCAGGCAACCGCCCGATCTGCGTGTCGACGGCCGCACCGCGACCCGACACCCGGTCGTGCACCCAGGCGAGCACACGGCTGTTGTCGCCGTAGCCGGGCCAGAGGAACTTGCCGTCGGCACCCTTGCGGAACCAGTTGACGTAGAAGATGCGCGGCAGCTTGTCGGCATCGGTCTTGGTCCCGATCTCGAGCCAGTGACCGAAGTAGTCGCCCATGTGGTAGCCGCAGAACGGCAGCATCGCGAACGGGTCGCGGCGCAGGTTCCCGACCGCGCCGGCCGCGGCCGCGGTGGTCTCCGACGCCATGATCGAGCCGAGGAACACGCCGTGCGTCCAGTCGAAGGCCTCGGTGACGAGCGGGACGACGCTCGCGCGCCGGCCTCCGAACAAGATCGCGGAGATCGGCACACCGGCCGGGTCCTGCCACTCGGGCGCGACCGACGGCACCTGCGACAGCGGCGCCGTGAACCGGCTGTTGGGGTGGGCGGCCTTGGTGTCGGACGCGGGCGTCCAGTCGCTGCCGAGCCAGTCGATCGCGTGCGCGGGCGGCTCGCGCGTCATGCCCTCCCACCACACGTCGCCGTCGTCGGTGACCGCGACGTTGGTGAAGAGCGTGTTGCGGTCGAGCGCGGCCAGCGCGTTCGGGTTCGTGTCCTCGCTCGTGCCGGGGGCGACGCCGAACATCCCGAACTCGGGATTGATCGCGTGCAGCCGCCCGTCGGGCGCGAACTTCATCCAGCAGATGTCGTCGCCGATGGTCTCGGCGGTCCAGCCTTCGATCGTCGGCACCAACATCGCGAGGTTCGTCTTGCCGCACGCCGAAGGGAACGCGGCGGCGATGTAGCGGGCGTCGCCTTCCGGGCTCGTGAGCTTGAGGATGAGCATGTGCTCGGCGAGCCAGCCGTCGTCGCGCGCCATGGTGGAAGCGATGCGCAGCGCGAAGCACTTCTTGCCGAGCAGCGCGTTGCCGCCGTAGCCCGATCCGTAGGACCAGATCTCTCGCGTCTCGGGGAAGTGCACGATGTACTTGTGGTCCGGGTTGCAGGGCCACGCGACGTCGGCCGCACCGGGCGCGAGGGGCGCGCCGATCGAGTGCACGCACGGCACGAACTCGCCGTCGGTGCCGAGCACGTCGAGCGCCTCTTGACCCATCCGGGTCATGATCTTCATGTTGGCGGCGACGTACGCCGAGTCGGTGAGCTCGACACCGATGTGGGCGATCGGCGACCGCAGCGGGCCCATCGAGAAGGGCACGACGTAGAGCGTGCGGCCGTGCATCGAGCCCTGGTAGCGGGCGCCGAGCTCGGCGCGCATCTCGGCCGGTTCACGCCAGTGGTTCGTCGGGCCCGCGTCTTCCTCGCGCTCGGAGCAGATGAACGTGCGGTCCTCGACGCGGGCGACATCGGCGGGATCACTGCGCGCCGCGAACGAGTCGGGACGCAGCTCCGGGTTGAGCGGAAGGAGTGTTCCTCCGTCGACGAGGAGCTGGCAGAACGCGGCGTATTCCTCGTCGGATCCGTCGCACCACTCGACCCGATCGGGCTCGAGGATGCTCCTCCAGTGCTCGACCCAGTCGATCAGCGGCTGGTGCCGGGTCAGAGGCTTCATCGAGCTCATCGGGGCGCCATCCTCGTCGACATCCCGAGCCGTCCATGGTGAGGGTCGGGAGGGTTGATGAGTGTATGCCCGACCCTGCGCGACGCGTCCAAGCGGGTGGTCGTCGTCGACCGTTACGATCCCTCCGACCGGGTTTTTCACCGTCTCCCCGACCTGCTCCAGAGGAGCGCCGCATGGCCGTCAGCGCCTACATCCTCATCCAGACCGAAGTCGGCAAGGCTTCGAACGTGGTGGAGGAGATTCGCCGGCTGACCGGCATCGTCGACGCCCACGACGTCACCGGGCCCTACGACGTCATCGTGAAGGCCGAGGCCGAGACGATGGACGAGCTCGGCAAGATGGTCGTCTCGCAGGTGCAGCTCGTCGAGGGCATCACCCGCACCCTCACCTGCCCAGTTGTCAATCTCTAATTCCTGGTCGCACTCGCTGCCGCGCACTGGAGCCGCGAGCTTTGAGCTTCGCCGACGCTCGCCGCTCCTGACGCCTCAGTCCCCAGTCCGGTGCTCGCGCGAACGCCGCCGACTACCTCTGGCGGCCTGCTCGACGGGCGCGGCGGTCGTGGCGGGCAAGGGCCAGGCCGATCAGCCGGTCGAGCAGCTCGGAGTACGGGATCCCCGACGCCTCCCAGAGCTTCGGGAACATCGAGATCGGCGTGAAGCCCGGAATCGTGTTGATCTCGTTGACGAGGAAGCCGCGGCCGCCGGGCCGGTCCTCGAAGAAGAGGTCGACGCGCGCCATCGCCTCGCCGCGCAACGCCTCGAAGGCTCGCACCGCGAGCGCCTGGGCATCGGCCACGAGCTCCGGTGAGAGCAGGGCCGGCACGATCAGCTGGGCCTCGTCGCGTTCGTACTTGTCGGCGTACGAATAGAACTCGTCGGCCGGAACGACCTCGCCGGGAAGCGACGCGACCGGTGGATCGTCGCCGAGCACCGCGACCTCGATCTCGCGCCCGACGATCGCCTCTTCCGCGATACACCACTCGTCGTAGTCGAAGGCGAGCGCGATCGCCGCGTCGAGCTCGGCCCGGTCGTGTGCCTTCGAGACGCCGACCGACGAGCCCATGTTGGAAGGCTTGACGAACGCAGGGAACCCCAGCTCGGTCTCGACGCTGCGTGCGAACGCGTCGCGGTCGTGCCCGTCGCGCAACGAGAGCGCGCGCGCCTGCTGCAACCCCGCGGCGGTGAACGCGCGCTTCATCATGATCTTGTCCATCGCAACGGCGGAACCCAGCACGCCGGCACCGACGTAGGGAAGATCCGCGAGCTCGAGCATGCCCTGCACGGTGCCGTCCTCACCGTAAGGACCGTGCAGGAGCGGGAGCACGACGTCAGGCCGGAGTCCCGACCCCTCCGCCGCGGCGGAGCGATCGGCACGCGACACGATCTCGCGGTGCGCGGGGCCGCTCGGCATGCTCACGGGCTCGCCCTCGACGGCGAAGGCGGCCGGCAGCTCGGTCTCGCCCTTCTCCAACGCGGCACGCGCCTCGCCCGCGAGCAGCCACTCGCCTTCGGTTGTGATCGCGACCGGCACCACTTCGTACTTCTCCGGATCGAGCGCGCGCGCCACGGCGACCGCGGTGACGCACGACACGTCGTGCTCAGCGGAGCGACCGCCGAAGAGCAGCAGCACGCGCAGGCGGCGGGCCATCAGTGCAAGACCTGCAGCACCGCGCGGATCCCCACCCCCATGAGGAACAGGCCCACAAGGCCGTACCACATCTCGAGCTTCCCCTTCATCGCGTACCGGTAGGAGTACGCGAGGCCGACGGTGATGAAGGCAACGAACCCGTAGAACATGTGGAAGCGCGGCGCGGTGTAGTGCTTGCCCGACACGAGGATCGTGCCCGTGAGCACCTGCAGCAGGATCGCGCCTTCGGCCGCGATCGTCGCGATCCACACGTGGCGGCCGCGGAAGCTCGGCTTCTTCCACGCGATGAGGCCGACGATGCCCGCGAGCGCGTTGGCGACGATCGCGACGTAGCCCCAGACCCGGTGGAAGTCGAACAGCGCTTGAATGGGACGCTCCCTCTCTACTCCATGGTCGCATGCTTGCTATGCCGCGCGTCCAGCTTCGCCCACCGCACCGAGCCGACCGCGCACCTGCTCCTCGAGGGCTACAGCGCGGAGTCGTCGGCCGCCGCGAACGCCGAGTCGCCGCCCCGCAGGAGGTTCTTCAGCACCTTGCCCGCAGGGTTGCGCGGCAACGGCTCCGAACGGATCTCGACGTATTCCGGCACCTTGAAGTTGGCCAGATGTGGACGGCAGAAGTCGCGCAGCTCCTCCGCGGTGACGGTCGAGCCCGTTCGCACCTGGACCACGGCCTTCACCTCTTCACCGAGCACCGGATGCGCAACCCCGACGACCGCCGCGTCGACGACATCGGGATGTTGGAAGAGCACGTTCTCGATCTCGACGCACGCGATGTTCTCGCCGGCCCGGATAATGAGGTCCTTCGCGCGGTCGACGATGTAGACGAAGCCGTCGTCGTCGACCTTGCCGATGTCGCCGGTGTGGAACCACCCGTCGGTGAACGACTCCGCGTTCGCGTCGGGACGGTTCCAGTAGCCGCGCGCCATGACGTTGGGACCCTTGATCCAGATCTCGCCGGGCTCGCCGGTGGGCAACTCCCGGTCGTCGTCACCGACGATCTTGAGCTCCACGGTCGGGGCGGGACGCCCGACCGAGCCCGGATGCGCGAAGTAGTCGTCGCCGCCGTGCGCAGTTGCGACCGACGCGGTCTCGGTGAGGCCGTACGCGGTCGTGAGCGTCTTGCGCAGGTTCGGGAACGCCTCCGCGATGCGGTCGACGAGCTCGGGTGCCGCCGGCGCACCGCCGTAGCTCGCGCGTTGCACCGACGAGAGGTCGTACTGGCTGCGTTCCGGCGCCTCGATGATGCGCCACATGATCGTGGGCACACCGCCGATCGACGTCACCCGTTCACGTTCGATCACCTGCATCGCCGCGACCGGGTCGAAGCGCCCCGCCGGCATGAGGACGAGCTTGCCGCCGGTCGCGTAGCCGACCGTCATGGTGGAGAGGCATCCCGTGACGTGAAAGAGCGGCACGACGAGCAACGACGCTGCCTGCACGGTTTCTACTGTCGCATCCGCGTGCGCTTCGCCGTTCTGCTCGGCACTGGTCTCGGCAGCTGCGGCTGCTCCACGCATCGCGGCAGCGACACCGAGAACGATGATGTTCTGGAGGTTGGCGATGATCTGGCGGTGCGTGATCGTCACGCCCTTCGGACGGCCCGTCGTCCCCGACGTGTAGAGGATCGCGAAGATGTCGTCCTCGTCGACGGCCGCGTTCACGGGGTCGGTGCCCGTGTCGAGCAGCTCACGGAACGAGTGGACCGACGGGTCGGGCGCGGCGTCGTCCCCCACGACGAAGACGTGCTCGAGCGCGGCGAGCGACCCGAGCACGGGCGCAACCAGATCGAAACGCTTCTTGTCGACGACGAGCACGCTCGCACCGGAATCGGAGAGACCGAACTCGAGCTCGTCGGTCTTCCACCACGCGTTGAGCGGGACCGCGACCGCACCGATCAGCGCGCAGGCCCAGAACATGATCACCCACTCGGGGCAGTTCGCCGACACGATCGCGACCCGGTCGCCCCGCTCGACGCCGTTCGCCTCGAGGCCCGCGGCGACACTCCGGACCGCGCGGTCGTGCTCGGCGAAGGTGAAACGCCGGTCTCCCTGCACGAGCCAGGTGACATCCGGGCGGGCCGCGCTCTGCGCGACCAGCTCCCCGAGGCAGCGCATCCGGGTGCGGTAGACCTGGGTGGGCGTCCCGAGCACGTCTTCGACGACGATCTCGAACGGCCCTTCCGGCCCCGTGAGCTGCGTGTTGACCGGATCGGGCCGGCTCGTCTCAAGCGTCAATGACCCCTCCTGGACGTGGAAGGGCCCATTCTCACCGCCCCGGGCGGGTCGCGTGCAAGCAGGCGGGCCGGTACCGGCCCCTGGCGCGCCTCCCCATACCTCAAGTGGGACGGCCGGGACGCCGATTGGGGATTGCCGGGGACGCGGTACCGAGGAGCGCCAGTGGGAGTAACCGAGACGAGTGACGTGGAGACGGCTGCGCTGAGCCCGCGCAACGCGCGCAACGACGCGGTCGTCCACGAGCTCGAGGAACCCCTCGGCGAGCTCGTACGCGCCCTACAGCGCCGTCAGCTCTACCGGCTCGTCAGCGAGATCGAGCCTCCCGACCACGAGCTGCTCGGACGGGCACGCACTCTCGTACGCGATCTCCAGACGGTGATCGCGGAGCTGCTCGACCGGCCGGTCGCACCGACCGACCCGCGCGAGTGGCACGACACGATGTCGATGCGCGCCGCGTTCGAAGACGCGGCGGCCTCGGCGCGCGACGCGCTCGGCGGTCGCGGCGTGCTCATCGACGCCCCTCCTTCACTCGCGATCACCAGCCACGCGCCGCGTCTGCACGAGCTGCTCGTCGAGCTGCTCGCGCTCGCAAGCCGGCTCCAACCGGCCGCGTGGACGGTGCGCATCGCGGTCGAACGCCGCAACGGCGACGTGACGATCATCGTTCCGAGCACCGATCGTTCCGACAACCTGTCGGCCGGTGATCACCGCCATGTTCACGAGCTCGCACGCTCGTTGGGCGGCCGCCTCGACGTGATCGGTCACCCCGACTCGCACGCGGGCCTGCACGTGCGGCTTCCGCAGCAACGCGCGAACGACCCGGCAACGACGGAGTCGTAGCCCTCACTCCTGGTTCGCGTATGTGAACATCCGGTCGGCGTCGATGCGGGCCTGAACCGGGCCCGAGTCGAGGAACGTCTCCCAGTCGGGCCCGTAGCGCGGCACGTAGATGTCGAGCAGCGTGGCGCGGTACTCGGCGTGCTCAGGTGCCTTCACGTCGATCGGCACCGCGCGGCCGTGCACCGTCACCGCGAGCTCTTCACGCGGGAGATGGGTCGCACTCACCTGCGGTCGTTTCCGGATGTGGCGGAACCGCAGCGAGTCCGGGCCCGATCCGAAGTGGAACGCGCCGCGGAAGAAGATGCCGTCGACGGGCCCGTTGAACGGCCGACAGTCGCCGCTGACGGTTGCGAGCGTCAACAGGCACATCCCGGTCAACTGCTCCGACAGGTCTTCGGCTCGCAGTCGCCGTTCAGGGGTCGTGATCCGGCGCAGGTGCTCGCCCGCGGCGTCGTAGCTGCGGTCGAGGAGGGCTTGGAGCGCCCGAAGATCGTCGGCGGTCTCGTGCACGGCGCGCGTCCTTTCGTCGTCGGCTTTCGTCGTCTCGCGATGCCGGCACCTTGGTGATCCCGGTTCGGTCGGGCTGCACCATACGCTCGGGCTTCCTCGGGGGCAGGCGGCGCGCGTGAACGACTCGAAGACGATGGTCGCGGCACTCTCGGTGCTCGCCGTTTTCGCGCTCTCGGCTTGCAGCACGAGCCACCATTCGGACGCGCGCGCCACCACTCCGTCGCCTGCGAGCGACGCCTTGCCGCCGTCGACGACGGTCGCCACCCTGCCCGTCGTTGCGTGCGCGACGACGACTTCGGGAACCGAGCCGGTGCCGGCCCGGCCTCCCGCGCGCGAGACCCTCAACCTGCCAACTGCGGTTGCGGATCGGTTGTGGCTGTACTCGGACGGTCGCACCACCGTGTTGGCGCCTGCGAGTTGGATCTGCTCGTCGAGCATCGGCGCCGACGGTTCGCTCGCGATGTTCGTGGTCCCTGTCGGCAGCGTGAGCTCGACGAATCCCGAGCTCGACTACACGGGCGTGTTCGTCAACACCGACAACACGGCCCACGGCTTCGGCCAGGCGCTCGTCTGCGGCTACTTCCCCAAGAGCGCGGCCGCGCGCGTCGGTCAGCTGTGTGATCACCCACCGAAGGGGACGAAGATCAAGCCGGTCGACGCCGACCTCGTCACCTTCACGCACGGACCGACGAGCGGCTTCGCCGTCTACCCCGACGCAAGCAACGCGACGGCAAACGTCGATGTCGCGAAGGTCAGCTGCGACGCGGGCACGCTCTGCACCGAGATCCTCCGCGACGCGTTGACCCGCTTCCGACCGTCGTAGCGCGCGCTTCTGCGGACGGTTTGTGCTACTCGTCCTGGTCGGGCTGCGACCGGAGGAACCGCTCGATCTCCGAGACGAGCTCGTCGCCCGACGGCATGCCGCCGGTCGCGGCCTCGAGCCGGTCGACGAGCTCGGCGACGTCTTGCCGTTGCGACAAACCCTCTTCCACGCGTGCCGTGTACTCCGCGCACCGCGTGTCGAGGGTGTCGAGGTCGAGCGTCAGCTGGCCGAGCTCGGCGACACGTCCGAGCAACGCGCGCACGGCGGGCGGCGACGGTGATCCGGCGACGTACTGGGGAACCTGCGCCCAGAGTCCGAACGACGGGATCCCCTGCTGACCGAGCTGGTGCTGCAGCACGGTGTTGAGCCCGGTCGGTCCCGTGTAGTCGGGACGCAACGCGCCGAGCTCCTGCGCGAACGAGCGCGAGGTCGCGGTCGCGAACACCGAGACGGGATGGCGGTGTGACGCGAGCACCGGCATGCCGCCGACCGAGATCGCGAGCGTCACGCCGACGCGTTGCGCGGCGTCGACGATCTCTGCGGAGAACGATGCCCAGCGCAGCGACGGCTCGGGCCCGTGGACGAGCACGACATCGCGTCCCGCGGTGCCGGCCCAGAGCTCGACGGTGGGCCAGTCGATCGCGCGGACGCCACCCTCGGCGATGCGCACGGTCGGCCGGGTCTGCTGCAGGTCGAGGAGCTCGCTGAGGTCGATCGACGCGAACCGGCGCGCCGAGCCGATCGCTTCACCCAGCGCGGCGATGGTGCCCGATCCGGCGAAACCCGCGTCGACCCAGCCGGTGAAGGCGAAGACCATCACCGGCTTGCGTAGTTCGGGCCACTGATCGGCGCGCAGCACGCTGTCCACCTTAGGTGCTGACCCATCGGGCACCGCCGCCGGCCGGAGGTAGCGTCCGGACATGCGGCTGCGAATTTTCACCGAGCCCCAGCAGGGCGCGCACTACTCCGACTTGTCGGCGCTCGCCCGGCTCAGCGAGGAACTGGGCTTCGACGCGTTCTTCCGGTCCGATCACTACATGGCCTTCGAAGGCAACGGGCTCCCCGGACCGACCGACGCCTGGCTCACGCTCGCCGCCCTGGCCCGTGACACCACGAGCATCCGGCTCGGCACGCTCGTGAGCCCGGTCACGTTCCGGTATCCCGGTCCGCTCGCCATCTCCGTCGCGCAGGTCGACGAGATGAGCGGCGGACGGGTCGAACTCGGGCTCGGCACCGGCTGGCACGACGGTGAGCACGCCGCGTACGGGATCCCGTTCCCACCGGTCGGCACCCGCTTCGAGCACCTCGAAGAACAGCTCGCGATCGTGACCGGTCTCTGGTCGACGCCGGTCGGAGAGCGGTTCTCGTTCACCGGGAAGCACTACACGATCGCCGACTCGCCGGCCTTGCCGAAACCGGTGCAGCAGCCGGTGCCCGTGATCGTCGGCGGGTGGGGCGAGAAGCGCACACCGCGTCTCGCGGCGCGGTACGCCACCGAGTTCAACCTGCCGTTCGCGCCCGTGGAGCTCTTCGGCGACGCTGTGCAACGCGTCCGCAGCGCGTGCGAAGCCGCGGAGCGCGATCCCGCGACACTGCGCACCACCGTCGCGCAGACGGTGTGCTGCGGCGCGACCGAAGCCGAGTTCGCGCGCCGCTCCGCGGCCATCGGGCAGGATCCCGCGGGCCTGCGCGCCAACAACCTCGGCGGCCTCCCCGGCGAGATCGTCGAACGCATCCAGGCCTACGCGGCCGTCGGCGCCGAGACCGTCTACCTCCAGGTGCTCGACCTCGCGGATCACGACCACCTCCGCCTCATCGCGTCGGAGATCGCGCCGCATGTGAGCGCATCATGAGCATGGGCGTGGGTGCCCCGAAGGTTCGCTTCGGTGTCCACACCGGGCTCCAGAACGCGAGCCTGCGCGAGCTGCGCCCGCTCTGGGCGCGCATCGAGGAGCTCGGCTTCGACTGGATCTCGATCTGGGACCACTTCTACGCGGCCGACAACACCGGCGATCCCTCGTGCCTCGAAGCGATCGTGAGTCACGCCGCGCTCGCTGCGAGCACGACGCGCGTCCGCTGCGGCAGCCTCGTGTACTGCGCGGGTTACCGCCATCCCGCGGTGCTCGCGAACGCGATGGCGACGCTCGACGAGCTTGCCGACGGCCGGGTCACGCTCGGGTTGGGCGCCGGCTGGGCGAAGCTCGAGTACGACGCGTACGGCATCCCCTACCCGTCGGCCGGAACGCGCCTGCGCCTCCTCGAGGAGAGCCTGGTGTGCGTGCGCGGCCTGCTCCGCGACGACGTCACGGACTTCTCGGGAGAGTTCTTCACGCTCACCGACGCGCGGTGCGAGCCCAAGCCGCTGCAGTCTCCGTTGCCGATCTGGGTCGGTGGCGGCGGCGAGAAGGTGACGCTGCGGCTCGCCGCGCAATACGCCGACGGCTGGAACGTGCCGTTCATCGCGCCCGACGCGTGGGCCCACAAGTCGTCAGTGCTCGATGAGCACTGCGCGCGCCTCGGACGCGATCCGGCGAGCATCGAACGCGGCGTCAACGTCGGCATGGCGTTCAGTGACGACGAGCTGCGCACGCAGTTCGGACACCTCGCCGACTTCGTGCGGCCGGGCGTGCTCACGGGCAGCGTCTCGGAGATGGTCGACCGCGTCGGTGCCTACGCCGACGCGGGCGCCGACTGGGTGATCCTCGCGATGCGCGCGCCGTTCGACCGCGACGGTCTCGAACGGTTCGCGAGCGAAGTCCTGCCTCAGCTGCGCTGAGGTTCGCGCCACATCGTCCAGAGACTCGGTCCGTCGGGTGGCACGACGAGCGTGTCGGTGAGCACGAAGCCGTGCCGTTCGTAGAACGCGATGTTGCGTTCTTTCGAGCTCTCGAGATACGCGGGGATGCCCTGCGCGTCGCAGCGCGTGAGCACCGGCGTGAGGGCGGCCGAGCCGAGACCCTCTCCCTGGCGGGGCGGATCGGTGCCGAGACCCGAGAGGTAGAAGTGCGCCGCGACCGGATGCACCGCGGCCATCGTCTCCCAGCACTGGCGCATTCGCGCGAGCCCGCTCCCGACGATCGTCGCCATCCCCGCGAGCTCGCCCGCGGCCGGTCCCTCCACCATCCACTGACCGGGCGGTGCCCACAGCGCCGCGACCGATCGGCTGTCGTCGGTGTACGACTCGCCGAGCGGCACCGACACCACGCGGATCATCAGCTCGAACAGGCGGGTGAGCACGTCGAGCCGGGTCGACTCGTCAGGAAGCGCCCACACCTGCAACGGATCGTCGAAGAAGGCGCGGGCCTGACTCGCCGCCAGGGGAACGACGTCGTCGGGTCGCACGGCTCGGATCCGAGGCGTTACCGGCGCAGTCGTCACCGGGGCAGTATGGCGCGATGGACCGTGGGATCGACGCGTACGACGGAGGCGAAGCTGCGCACGCGCTGCGCTTCGACCGCCTCAGCGGCGACTGGGTGCTGATCGCTCCTCACCGCCAGGCCCGACCCAACCTTCCCGAGACGGGATGCCCGTTCTGTGTCGGCGGCCTCGAAGCGCCGGATCCCTACGACGTGCGCGTGTTCGAGAACCGGTGGCCGCCACTGCTGGCAGGCAAGCCGATCGATGCGGCCGCACTCCACGCACTGGGCGCGCAGAGTGTGCCGGCGCGTGGAGCCGCCGAGGTCGTGCTCTTCTCGCCCGACCACACTGCGTCGCTCGCGACGATCGGTGTCGACGGTGTGCTGCGAGTCGTGGCGGCGTGGATCGAACGCACGGAAGCGCTGCTCGCGCGGCCGGAGATCGAGTACGTGCTCGTCTTCGAGAATCGCGGCGCGGCGGTCGGCGCGACCATCCACCATCCGCACGGCCAGATCTACGGTTACCCGTTCGTGCCTCCGACCCCGGCGCTCGAGATCGCGGCGGCCGCGGGTCGCGGTTGCGCCGTGTGCGCGGAGGTCGCGTCGGAGACGGCCGACGCGCGCCGGGTCGTGTTCGACGACGGCGAGTGGATGGCGTGGGTCCCGTTCGCATCCGCGCACTCCTACGGACTGCGCCTCGCGCCCCGAGCGCACATCGGCAGGCTCTCCGACCTCGACGCCGACGGTCGCCGGGCACTGGCCGGCGCGCTCTCCGACGTCCTCGGCCGCTACGACCGCCTCTGGCCGCGCGCTGCCGACGGGCCGTTCCCGTACCTCCTCTGGTTCCATCAGGCACCGGCGCACCACGAGGGCGAGTACCACCTGCACGCGCACATCGCGCCCCCGCTTCGCGCTCCCGGAGTGCTGCGCTTCGTCGCGTCGGGTGAGCTCGGCGGCGGCCTCCTCGCGAATCCGGTGTTGCCCGAGCAGGCCGCGGCCGAGTTGCGCGCGGTGGCCGCGCGGTGAGCGCGTCACGCGAAGGAACCGATCCGCGGCTCGCGCTCATCCGCGACGCGCTCGGAGCCGCGCCTGCGGCCTACGTGCGCGCGCCGGGACGCGTGAATCTCCTCGGCGGCCACGTCGACTACCACGAAGGTCGAGTCGCCGCGATGGCGATCGACCGCGACGTCGTGATCGGCACGCGCCCGACTACCGACGGACGGGTCACCGTCCGCTCGCTCGACCTCAAGGGCACCGTCGACGTCGCCGCCGACGGGTCGACCGAGCCGCGTCACGTCGAGCCCGCATGGGGCCGCACCGTCGCGGGTGTCGTCGGCGTGCTCGCGCGCGCCGGACGCCCGGCGGTCGGGATCGACGCCGCGGTGTCGACGAACCTCGAGATCGGCGCGGGCCTGTCGTCGAGCGCGGCCTTCGAAGTCGCGATCGCACTCGCGCTTGGTACCGCAGCTGAGTGGAGCACCGATGTCCACTCCCTCGCGCTCGCGTGCCAACAGGCCGAGCACGACGCGACGGGCGTGCCGTGCGGGATCCAGGACCAACTCGTCGCGCTCGCGGGCGTGTCCGATCACGCGCTCGTCATCGATTGCCGCGACCTCGCCATCGAGGCCCTCCCCCTGCCGCCGGGCGTCGTGGTGCTCGTGGTGCACTCGGGTGTCCCCCGCACGCTCGAAGGCAGCCAGTGGGCCGCGCGCCGCGCGGAGACCGAGGCCGCGGCGGCACAACTCGGCCTGCGCGTCCTGCGCGACGCGCACCCCGACGATGTCGCCCACCACCCGCGAGCGCGACACGTCGTCGCCGAGATGACCCGCGTGAAGGAGTTCGCGGCCGCGCTCCGGCACGGTGACGTCGACGCGCTCGGTCGTCTCATGCTCGCCGGCCACGCGTCCCTGCGCGACGACATGGAGGTCTCGACCCCGGAGCTCGACGCGCTCGTCGACTGCCTGATGGACGCAGGCGCGTTCGGCGCCCGCCTCACCGGTGGGGGTTTCGGAGGCTGCGCGGTGGCGCTCGTCCCCGAAGAACGGGCCCCGTCGATCGCCGAGCGCGTGAGCACCGACTACCGCACGCGCACCCATCGCGAGCCGCGGCCGTTCCTCGTCCGCGCCGCGGCCGGCGCGGGCCGCGTCGAGAACGGGTAAGACCCAGCGAGCGAGCCTCTAGTTGCGGTTCCGGTTGCCCTTCGGCACGAACGCGTGCTCGAGCTCAACAGTGGCGAACGCGGTTGGCGGCATGTCGTTGGCCGCGTAGTGGTACAGCGCGGTCTGGAACACGCCGGTGAGTGCCGAGGTGACGCACACCACGAGCGCGACCCACGCGACGAAGGCCACGATGCCGATGACGGTCAGGACCCCGATACCCGTCGCTGCGAGCAGCAATACCGGAAGACCGGCGATCACGGCGGCAAGCCCGACGAGACCGATCCCCGCGTTGGCGATCACCTGCTCACCCCAGGTGCGCTTGAAGAGCTCCGAGGAACGCTTGATCGCCTTCCCCACGGTGAGGCCTTCGATCACGAGCACCGGGAGCACGAGGAACGTCACGAGCGACCACGCCATCCCCGCGAAGCCGGCCGCGATGCGGGCGACGATGCCGCCCCGCTCCTGCAGCGAGCGCAGTACCAGCGACACCGTCGCGCTCACGATCGCCCACGGCAGGATCTGACCGGCCCGGCTCGCCGCACCCCGCAGCGCGCTCCCCAGGGTCGGGTCGCCACCGCGCATGCGCTCGTCGGCCGCGGAGACGAGCGCGGCGTTGAAGAAGATCGTGATGTACGCGAGCACCACGTACCCGACGAAACCGAGGATGTACTGCACCGGACCGAACGAGTGCCCGCTGTCGGCTCCGGACGAGTGGCTCGTGGCGAGGATCGGGAGCGCGAACGTCGCCGCGACGGCGAGCGTGGCGAGGAACGAGAAGAACGGCAGCAGGATCAGCTCACGATCCGAGCGCAGGATCGCCCACGACGACTTGGCCAGGGCGAACGACTTCTGGAATCGACCCACGTTGTGTTCCTCCTCGAGCGACCCGGTGCGGTCGCAGTGATACCGGCGGCAATTGTAGGGGCCGGCGAACGCGGTTCCCGATCGCGGCGCGTACCCTCCCGAGCCGTGCCGGCCGATCCGTCCCGCTTCCAAACACTGGTCGACGCGCTCGGGCCCGACGCCCGCTTCTGGCGCGCACCGGGGCGGGTGAACCTCGTCGGTGATCACACCGACTATCAGAAAGGCTTCTGCCTCCCGGTGGCGATCGACCGCGAGGTTGTCGTGGCGTACCGACCGCGCGACGACGGCCGCATCACGGTGCGGTCGGTCGACTTCGACGGCACGGCCGAGCTCGACGCCGGCGGCCACGACGACCCCGCCGACATCGAGCCGCGGTGGGGGCGGGTCGTTGCCGGTGTGGTCCGCGTCCTCGCGGCACGCGGACGGCCCGCCGTCGGTATCGACGCGGCCGTCGCGTCGACCGTTCCGATCGGCTCGGGGCTCTCGTCGAGCGCCGCGTGCGAGGTCGCGCTGGCCGCCGCGCTTGCGGATGCCGCCGATTGGCCGCTCGCGGGTCTCCCGCTCGCGCTCGCCGCACAGGAAGCGGAGCACATCGGGACGGGAATGCCGTGCGGGATCATGGATCAGCTCGCCTCGGTTGCGGGACGCGCCGATCACGCGTTGCTGCTCGACTGCCGCTCATTCGCCGTCGAGGCGGTCCCGCTCCCGACGGCACTCGGGATCGTCGTCGTGCACAGCGGGCTTCCGCGCGCACTCGAATCGAGCGCGTACGCGCAACGGCGCGCCGCGTGTGAAGCCGCCGCCGCGCGGCTCGGCGTACCGGCGCTTCGCGACGCGACGGCCACGCAGGTCGCCGACGATCCGTTCGCGCGTCACGTCGTCAGCGAGAACGCCCGTGTGATCGAGCTCGTTGCCGCGCTGCGCGGCGGCGACCTGGAGCGAGCCGGTCAGATCGCCGTCGAGAGCCATCGCTCCCTCGCCGACGACTTCGAAGTCTCGACGCCGGAACTGGATCTGCTCGTGGCACTGGCCGTCGAGCACGGTGCCTACGGAGCCCGCCTCACCGGTGCCGGGTTCGGCGGTTGCATCGTCGCGCTCGTTCCCGCCGAGGAGTCGGCGCGCATCGTCGAGGCCGTCGTCGACCACTACCGTGCCCGCACCGGGCTCGACGCGCCCGGGTTTCCCGTGCGCGCGGTCGACGGAGCCGGGCCCGTCACGCGTTGATCGAAACCGTTTGATCGGAGGACCATGCCGACGTTGTTCACCCGCATCATCAACGGCGAGATCCCCGGCCGTTTCGTGTGGAAGGACGACCGTTGCGTCGCGTTCCTCACCATCGAGCCGATGCGCCCCGGCCACACCCTCGTCGTCCCGCGCGAGGAGGTCGCACACTGGATCGATCTCGACGCCGATCTGTGTGCGCACGTCTTCGAGGTCGCGCGCGTGATCGGACGCGCGCAGTCGGCCGCGTTCTCGCCGCGCCGCATCGGCGTGATGATCGTCGGCGAAGAGGTGCCCCACACGCACGTGCACGTGGTACCGATCAACGAGGTCTCGGAGCTGAGCTTCGGCGCGATCGACCGCCGCGCAACCGCGGAGTCGCTCGACGCCGCGGCCGACGCCATCCGCGAGCAGTTGCGGGCGATGGGCCGTCCCGAGGTCGCGGGCGCAGCCGGTTGAGCGTGCGTCTACCGGTCCGACGCGCCGAGGCCTGGTAGCGCGTCGCGCAGGCGCTCCGCCGCGGCGGGAGTCCGGAAACCCCACCAGAACAGGTCCCGGCCGTCGACGAGCACGGTCGGCACTCCCGGCACATCGCGCTCGATCTCGGTCACGTGCCGTTCGGCGAACGGATAGGGCTCGCTCGGGAGCACGATGAGGTTCGGCGCGAGCGTCGCCACGTCGTCGAGCGTCGTTTCGGGATACCGCTCGAGGGAGCCCGCGAACACGTTGCCGACGCCGAGCAGATCGAGCAACGACGATCCGTACGTGTCGGCCGCGAGCGACATCCACGGGCGTCGCCAGACCGCGACGAACGCCTCGTACCAGCGGGGCGTGAGGATCGTCGTCAACCACGCGTGCCACGCGTCGGGCGCGAACTCCGCGGGCGCGGCGGCACCGACGCGCGCGGCGAGATCGACCACGGCTTCGCCGACGTCCTCGACCGAACGCGGCGACATCGAGTACACCGCGATGCCCGCGTCCATGAGCGCCACGGCATCCGTGTAGCGGTTCTCCTCGTCGTTCACGACCACGAGATCCGGATGCAGCGCGATGATGCCCGCAAGGTCGGGATCCTTGGTTCCACCGACGGTCACGATGTCGGGCTGCTCACAGAACCGTGTGCACGCGATCGGTGTGACACCCAACGCGATCAGCGTCTCCGTTGCCGATGGAACCAACGAGACGACGCGCACGGGCGCAACCGTAGAGCGGGATCGCGCCGGCTGTTTCCGCTCCAGCTACATGCGCTCGAGGAGCTGGGCCTTCTTCGCCTCGAACTCTGCGGCGCTGATCACGCCGCGGTCACGCAGGCCCGCGAGCTGCTCGAGCTGCTCGGGGATCGTCGGGCCGGGCGCCGACGGAGCAGGTGCCGCAGCCGGCGTCTGGCTCCAACCCGCGCGCTTGCGCGCGTACAGCTCCATCTGCTTGTAGAGCTCCTGCTGAACCGCTTCGGGGTGTCGCACGTCGTTGAACGTCGACTGCCCGTCGCGTCCGGCCGACTCGATGTTGAGATCGCCTGCGCCGATCGAGCGTTCCCAGATCGACTGCTTGAAGTTGATGTTGCTGACGCGCTCGAGCGGGATCTCGACGCCCTTCTTCGAGAGCACACCCGTGCGGAACAGCACGCGGTCGGTCGTGACGACGAAGTGGGTGAAGTTCCACTTCAGGTACTGGAGACCGAGCCATCCGGCCCAGACCAGTGCCAGCACACCCCAGACCCAGTACAGGAGCCTGCGGACGTCGCCGTGGGTCTCGCTCTGGATCAGCAGCAGCGCGACGAGCAACGGGACGCCGGTGAAGATGTGGTTCGCGAAGAACCACCAGTGCGGCCGGAGGTCGAGACTGATCTCCTCGCCCTCGTTGAGGAGCCGACGCGGGAACGGCATACGGCGATGCTAGGTGGGTTCGGGCAGCGGGGCAGGAACCCCGTCGGCGGGGTCGGACGCGTCGTCGGGACCGAGGTCCTTGGCGATCAGGAACCCGACCGCACGCTCGGCCCTCGGATAGCGCGCCACGAGCGCCTGGAAGCGCGGCCCGTGGTCGGGGACGGCGAGGTGCGCGAGCTCGTGGACGAGCACGTAGTCGAGGACCCAGACCGGATAGGCGGCGAGCCGACGCGAGACGCGGATGTACCCGTCGGCCGGGTCACAGCTCCCCCACCGTGCTTGTTGACGGTCGGACCACTCGACACGGGTCGGCAGCGGCAGCTCGTGGCGACGCGCGAGCGCGCGTGCACGCGCCGCGAGATCGAGACGATCCGACGCGACGCGTCGTTCCATGCGCACGCGCAGCTCGGCGGCGATGCGTTCGGCCTCGATGCGACTCATGCGCGGCGGATACGCGACGCGCAACACGTCGCCGACGAGCACACCTTCGACGTGCCGGCGACGGCGGGTTCCCGCGACGAGCTCGACCTCCATGACCCCGAACGTAGCGTGCAGCCGCGGCGTTCCATGACTCGTGCTGCGGTGTTCTGCACGGGCAAAAGTGTCTCGCGATGTGCCGTTCGCGCGTAGCTCGCAGCACGCGCGCGTGCAAGCTCGATCCGCCAATTTTCCGCTTGACCGCGCGGGTGGCCGGTCGTACTGTGACGGAGCCGGACACGGCGGGCACATCTCCCGGGAGCAGCGCACGGGCAACCGAGCGAGGCACTCGGAGCAGGCTCGAAGTGCACGGCAGGTGACAGGCTTTCGGGTCGGTCACTTGGTCACGACGGTCGGCACGCAAATGCGGGCCCGCAAGGGTTGGCAGAGCAAGCCGGTCTCGCGACGCAGGGGCCCCGAGGAGCTCGGAACCGCGCAAGCGGGGATGACTACTCGGGGCCTCCTCGCGTCCCCGGGCGTCGGCGCCTCCCGGAACGGCCGGCGTCGCGGTACTTGTCGTCGCCTCTCGGTAGGGTCATCGACGTGCCCGATGCCCCCGTCGTGACCGAATCGACCGTGACCGCGCCAACCGTGCCCGAACGCGCCGCGGGTCGGGCGATCGTCGCCGATCCCCTGCTCGCGGATCTCGATCCGTCACAGCGGGCCGCCGTCACCCACGAGGCCACCACCCTCGCGATCCTGGCGCCCGCAGGTTCGGGCAAGACGCGCGTGCTCACCCGGCGGATCGCGTGGCTCATCGAGGAGCGCCGCGTCGCGGCCGGCAACGTGCTCGCGGTCACGTTCACCCGCAAGGCCGCCGGCGAGCTCGCACACCGGCTCAACCGGCTCGGCGTGCGCCACGTCACCGCGGGGACCTTCCACTCGCTCGCGCTCGCGCAGCTCCGTCGCCACTCGCTCGAGCTCGGTCGTGAAGCACCGGCGGTCCTCGGCGCCAAGGGGCGCATCATCGGCCCGATCGTCGGCGGCCGCGGCCCCGCCGCCCGCGTCGCGGTGCTCGAGATCGCGGGCGAGATCGAGTGGGCCAAGGCGCGCCTCGTGGGGCCGGGCGACTATCCCGCTGCCGTCGCCGCCGCCGGTCGGATCACGCCGCGTCCCGCGCCCGAGATCGCGAGCGTCTACGAGCGCTACGAACAGGAGAAGCGCAAACGTCATCTCGTCGACTTCGACGACCTGTTGCGCTGGTGCGCGCAGATGATCGAACGCGACGAGACGTTCGCGGCCGCCCAGCGCTTCCGGTTCCGGTCGTTCTTCGTCGACGAGTTCCAGGACGCGAGCGCCGCGCAGGTGCGTCTGGTGCGCGCGTGGCTCGGCGACCGTCCCGATCTGTGCGTCGTCGGCGACGACGCCCAGGCGATCTACTCGTTCGCGGGTGCCGACCCGGGCCCACTGCGCGATTTCGCCGCGCACTTCCCCGGCGGAGTGGCCGTCCGGCTCGGAGCCAACTACCGCTCCACCGCGCCGATCGTCGCCGCCGCGGCCGCCGTGCTCGACGGCCCGCGCGTGCACGTCGACGCGCCGCGGGGCGACGGGCCGGTGCCCGAGATCCTCGCCTTCGACGACGAGGACGCGGAAGCCGCCGGAGTCGCGAACCTGCTCAAGCGCGCGCACGCGCGGGGAGTCAGCTGGTCCGACATGGCCGTGCTCTACCGCACCAACGCGCAGTCGGTGCCGTTCGAGACCGCATTGCCACGCGCGGGTGTGCCGGTTCGCCTCCCCGGCGCGGGAGGGTTCGTGAGCCGGCCCGAAGTGCGCGCCGTGCTCGACGAGCTGGTGGCGATGGAACGCGCCGCGCGCGGGCGCACGTTGTCCGACCAGCTCGCCGACCTCGCGGCCGGAGAGCCACTCGGCGGTGAGGAACGCCGCGAGCATCTCGACGCGGTCCTGCGTCTCGGCAAGGAGTACCTCGCGGCCGACGGCAGCGGCGGCTCGGCCGGCGGCTTCGTCGCGTGGCTCGAGACGTCGATGCGCGGCGACGACGGCCTCGCGGCCGGCGAGCGCGCCGACTCGGTGCAGCTCGTCTCGTTCCACCGAGCGAAGGGGCTCGAGTGGGAGCTGGTCTGCGTGACCGGTGTCGAACGGGGCCTGGTGCCGATCTCCTACGCGACCGAGCCCGGCGCCCTCTCCGAGGAGCGGCGGCTCCTGCACGTCGCGTTGAGCCGCGCCGGCCAGTTCCTCCACATCACGTGGGCGCGGCGGCGCACCGTGGGCGGCCGCGCGGCGAAGCGAACACCGAGCCCGTGGCTCGACGTCATCGACGCGGCCAACGGCGGCGCCGCGCCGCCCGCGCACCCGCGCAGTCGCCTCGCAGGCGTGCGGTCCGATCTGCGGGCCCGGCGCCCGGCCGACGTTCCGGTTCACGACGACGCGCTCTTCCAGGCACTCAAGGACTGGCGCCGTGATCTGGCCCGCGCCCGCAGCGTGCCCGCCTATGTCGTGTTCCGCGACGCCACGCTGCTCGAGCTCGCCCGCGTGCGCCCGACCTCAGTGCACGCACTCCTCGACGTCACCGGGATCGGCCCGACGAAGGCCGAGCTCTACGGCGACGACGTGCTCGTGCTCGTCGCCCGGCACGCCGACGCAGGGGAATAGCGCGATGCACCACTACGACGAGCTGACCGATCGCATGGCGCAGGCCGTGTTCGCGTACACCCAGGACCGGTTGCGGCTCGAGCCGGTGCCCCTCGACCACTCGGTGCCCCGCGACGAGCTGCAGGCGCGCGCCGGCAACCTGCTGAACGCCTCGGGCAACGACCCCGAGGAGGTGCTGCGCATCTTCGCCGAGGTGCTCGCGCCCGCGGTCATCTCGTGCGACAGCCCGCGCTTCCTGGCCTTCATCCCGGCCGCGCCCACGAAGGCGTCGCTGCTGTTCGACATGGTCGTATCGGCATCGTCGTTGCAGGCCATCTCGTGGCTCGAAGCCGCGGGTGCGGTGTTCGCCGAGAACCAGGTCCTGCGGTTCATCGCCGACCTGGCCGGCCTCCCTGCAGGCGCCGGCGGGTGCTTCGTGTCGGGCGGTTCGGCGGGCAACCTCTCGGGCCTCGTCGTCGCGCGCGAGACGGCGAAGCGCCGCTCCGCCGCAACGCCCGCGCGTCGTCGCGTTGCGGTGAGCCACCAGTCGCACTCCTCGATCGTGAACGCGCTGCGGATCATCGATGTCGACCCGTTCATCGTGGCGACCGAAGACGATCGCCTGACCGGCGCCACATTGCGAGCGGCGCTCGAGGCCGACGCCGATCCCGCGTCGGTCATCGCCGTGGTCGCGACCGCCGGCACGACCAACGCGGGCATCGTCGACGATCTCGACGGCGTCGGCAAGGTGGCCGGCGAGCGCGGCATGTGGCTCCACGTCGACGCGGCCTACGGCGGCGGCGCGCTCCTCGCGCCGAGCGCCCGGCACCGTTTCCGCGGGATCGAACGCGCCGACTCGTTGGTGATCGATCCGCACAAGTGGCTGTACGCGCCGTTCGACTGCGCCGCGCTCCTCTATCGCGAGCCCCAGCTCGCGCGCGTCTTCCACACGCAGGAGGCGTCGTACCTCGACGTGATCCACGAAGATCCGACCGAGTGGAACCCGAGCGACTATGCGTACCACCTCACCCGTCGCGCGCGCGGCCTGCCGCTGTGGTTCTCGCTCGCGGTGCACGGTAGCGACGCGTACCGCGACGCGATCGAAAAGGTGCTCACGACCTCGCACGCCGCGGCCGAGCGAATCGCCGCGACTCCGAACCTCGAGCTCGTGCGCGCGCCCGAGCTGTCGATCGTCGTGTTCCGGCGCCTCGGTTGGGGTCCGGACGATTACCAGCGCTGGTCGGCCGACCTGCTCACCACCCAGACCGCGTTCGTCACGCCGTCGAGCTGGCACGGCGAGACCGTCGCCCGCCTCGCGTTCCTTCACCCCGACACCTCGCTCGAGCTCGTCGACGAGATCCTCGCCACGATGGCGTGACCCTTCGGCGCTCGAACCGGCGAGGCGCGGTACCTACGCGGCGACTGCCGGCGACGCCGAGGACGACACACCGGTGCCTCGACCGTTGGTTGCCTTCACAGCACAGATATAGGTCTTGCCTGGCGTGAGACCCACGACGGTCACGGGGCTCGCGGTAGACGAAGCCGACCGCATCACCCCGCCATTGGTTGACGCACACGTCGCGGTGTAGCTGGTCACCGCGGCGCCGTTGCTCGCACCTGGCGTGAAGGTCACCTTGAACCGACCCGATGCAACCTTCACCGCCGTCACGAGCGCGGGTGGTATCGGCGAGCCGACAATCACGGCCACTGAGGCAGCCGAGCTCGAGCCGAGGCCACGCGCGTTCCGAGCCTGCACGCGGCAGGTGTAGGCCTTCGCCGTGGTGAGCCCGGTGACGGTGAGCGCACTGGTGGCACTCGACACGGAACGCGTCACACCACCGTTCGTCGACGTGCACGTCGCCGTGTCACTCGTCACTGCGGCTCCGTTGTTCAAACCCGGCGTGAACGTCAGCGTCAACAGCCCGGTGGTTGTCGACGCCGCGCCGGGCAACGCGCGCACGGCCGTCGGCGGCGCGGGCGAACCGACAATCACGGCAGCCGAGGCAGCCGAGAAGGGTCCACCACCAACAACGTTCCTCGCGAGCACGGCGCACGTGTAGGTCTTTCCGGTGGTCAGACCCGTCACCGTCAACGGGCTCACCGGTCCCGACGTCGTGATCGTGACGCCCCCGTTGCTCGATGAGCACCGCGCGGCGTAGCCGGTAATCGAACTGCCGCCGTTCGAGTTCGGTTGCGTGAACGACACCGCCAACGCACCGACCTCGATGGCTGTCGGACGCGACATCGCCTGTACCGCCACGGGGACCGTCGGGAGGTCGGGCACCGACACCGCGTTCGACTCGAACGACAAGGCACCCTCACCCGCCAAGTTCCTTGCCGCGACCGCACACACATACGTCTTTCCGAGCCCGAGCGTGACCATGACGGGACTCGCAGCACTGCTCCCTGTCAGCCTTCCGGTGCCGTTCGACAGGACGCAATACGCCGTGTAGCTGAGGATCGGCACGCCGCCGCTCGGCGCCGGCGGCGTGAACGGCACTGACGCGACGCGGCCGGTCAGGGTGACAACGCCGACCGTCGGGAAACCCGGCAGTCCTGCCGGCACGAACACATCGGTAGGCCCGGACGGTGGACCGACACCGACCGCGTTCGTCGCGGTCACCGTGCACGTGTACGTGTGGCCGTTGGTCAACCCAGACACCACCATCGGCGACTCCGTGTCGGAGGCCGAGCTCGTCGCGCCACCGTCCGACGACACACACGTCGCCGTGTACGTCTCGATCGCGCTCCCACCATCATCGCCCGGAGCCGCAAACGGCAGGAAAACAAACGCGTCCTCTGGCGACACGTGTCCGACCGTCGGCGCTCCTGGGACCGTCGCGACTCGGGGCGACGAGAGAACGCCGTCAGCGTTGCCACTCGTGACCGCGTTCGCGGCCGTCCCCACGACGGTCGCACCGACGCCGGCAACGGGGACCGCGAACAGCACGACACACAGCGCAACGCGGATCGGCGATGCACACCCGCGCTCCGTGCGCGCCTTGCGACCACGCGCCGGACCGAAGCCCCACCCTCGACGATGCAACACGCTCACTCCCCGCCCGATAGTGGCCAAAAGATAGCTGGGGCAGCACACGGCGGCTCAGCAGGCGCCCCAGAGCCCGCGGCGGGCGCGCCGCGCCTCGAGCTCTTCGGCGAGCATCGTGCGCGCGTGCGACCCGTTAGGCGCGATGACGAGCAGGCGCGCGAGGCCGCGGCGCAGCAGGTCGTCTTCGTAGCGTTTCCCGTCGACGAGCACGTAGGCGAGCAGCCGCCCGTAGCGGTCGCGGCGCTCGACATCGAACTCGAGGTGCACGGCCCTCCCTGCGAGGTGCGCCTTCGAATACGCCGAGGCCTCCGGACCAAAGCACTGCACCGGCTTGCGGGGATCGACGGTCTCGGGCGTGTCGGCGCCGAGGATGCGGACCGTCTCGGTACGGCCGTCGCGCAGGACGACCACGATGGTGTCACCGTCGACGACATGGACGACGGTGGCGGAGACGACGGCCGGTGCCGCACCGCCGAGCCACCACCCGCTCGCGATGCTCCCGAGCAGGGCGGCGGCCACGGCGGCCACGACCACGGCCCGGGAGTGGGCCATGCCGCCAACCTACCGGCAGGCTGTGACGTTCACCATCGGCCGATTCGGGGGGTCGCACGGCTAGCTTGTCGTGGTCATGGTTCACGTCGTGCGACGATTGCTCGGCGCGTTCCTGGTGCTCGCGATCGTCGCGGGCGCGACCCTCGCGCTGAGCAGCCGACCTCGCCTCGAGAGCGATCGCAACGCCGTCGAACGCGATTGGCGCACGGTCCAGCCCGGCCTGAGCGCCCGGTACGCGCGCGTCGACGCGCTCGCGCGTGCGATCTCCGCCGCCGGCGGGCCGACGAATCCCTTGATCGGGCAGGTCGAGAGCGCGTACACGAGTTGGAAGGCACTCCCGGCCGGCGGCGCCGTCGCCGACGCGATCACCCTGGCCAACACCCTCGAAGGGTTCTCGCGCCGGCTCGACGCGCTCGTCACCGCGTCGCCCCTGCTGAAGGCGAACCCGGCCGTGACGACCGCCCGGCAGCGCATGCTCGACCCGAGCATCCCCACCGGGATCACGCCGCTCAACGACGACATCGCCCGCTACGAGAAGGATCGCGGCGGCCCCGTGCGGCGGATCGTCGCCGGCCCGCTCGGGTTCTCGGCCATCCCCCGCCTTGCTCTTGCCACCGGGGCATGAGGGCGCTTGCCACCGGGGCATGAGGGCGCTTGTCACCGGGGCGTGAGCCGAGCATCAGCATGAGTGTCGTACCCGCCTGTCACCATCCGTGTTGATGAACGAGACGTTGATGAACGAGACGTTGATGAACGGCATGTCGATGAACGACCCGGGACAGAGCTCATGATGCTGGTGGCGATCGTGGTCGCCGTCGTGCTCGGCTGCGCGGGTGGCCTCGTGGGCGGGTCCCTGCTCGCGGGCCGCACCCGCGATGCCGCGCTCGCACGCGAGATGCGCCGGCTCACCGACGAGCAGCGGCGCTCGAGCGAGGAAGGGCGCGACGCCGCGATCCAGGCCGCCGTCCACCAGATGAAGGAGCTGCACGGTGCGCTCCTCGAAGGCGACCGCGCCCGCACCCTCGCCGAGCTCGACGGCAAGAAGGCCCTCATCGACCAGGAGCTGCACGCGACGCGCGACGGCCTCACCGGTCAGATCCAGAAGGTCGACGAGCTGGTGCGCGAGCTCGAGTCCGACCGTGAGCGCAAGTTCGGTGCGCTCAGCAGCGAGCTGGCCCGCCAACGCGAGGGCATGGACAAGCTGCGCGACAGCACGCAAAGCCTGCGCGAGGCGCTCGTCAGCACCAAGGTGCGCGGTCAATGGGGCGAGCGCATGGCCGAAGACGTCCTGCATCTCGCCGGCTTCATCGAGGGCGTCAACTACCAACGCCAGCGCACCCTCGAAGGCTCGTCCGGGCGGCCCGACTTCACGTTCCTCATGCCGAACGATCTCGTGCTGCACATGGATGTGAAGTTCCCGCTCGACAACTTCGTCCGCTACATCGAGGCGGGCTCCGACGTCGAACGGCGCTCGGCGCGCGACACGTTCGTGCGCGACGTGCGCGACCGCGTGAAGGAGCTGACCAACCGCGGCTACCTCGACGCGGCCGATCGCACGGTCGACTGCCTCCTGCTGTTCATCCCCAACGAGCAGGTGTACGCGTTCATCCAGGAGCAGGACTCGGCGATCCTCGAAGACGCGTTGCGCAACAAGATCGTGCTGTGCTCACCGCTCACTCTGTACGCGGTGCTCGCGGTGATCCGCCAGTCGGTCGACAACTTCCGTCTCGAGCGCACGAGCAACGAGATCCTCGGCCTGCTCGGCCAGTTCGAGCAGCAGTGGCGGCTCTACGTCGACTCGATGGAATCCGTGCAGCGGAAGTTCGAGAGCGTCCACAAGGAGTACGACACTCTGATGGGCCGCCGACACCGTGCGTTGGAGCGTCCGCTCGACCGCATCGCGACGCTCCGCCAGACACACGAGCTCTCCATCGTCGACGAAGACCCACCGGTCGCGCTCGAGGCGTGATAATCCTCATCCCGTGACGACCGTTGCGGTGTTGGGAGGCGGGCAGCTCGGCCGCATGCTGGGCCTCGCGGGAGTCGCGTCGGGGCTCACGTTCCGGTTCCTCGACCCGTCCGGGGTGGCGCCCGCCGCGGCCGTGGGCACCCTGATCACGGGCGCGCTCGACTCCACGACCGCCCTCGACGAGGTCGCGCGCGGCGCCGCCGTCGTCACCTATGAATGGGAGGGCGTCCCCGCCGACTCGGCCCGCCATCTCGCGCAGCAGTACCGGGTCGCGCCCGGCATCCGTGCGCTCGAGGTCTCGCAGGACCGGCTCGACGAGAAGACGCTGTTCCACAGCCTGCAGATCCCGACGGCCGGCTTCGTGCCGGTCGACGATCGCAGCGAGCTCGACGCCGCCGTGGCTGAGTTGGGCCTGCCCGCGGTGCTCAAGACCCGCAGGGGTGGCTACGACGGTAAGGGCCAATACGTGCTCCGCAGCACGGCCGACGTCGACGTCGCGTGGTCGCGCCTCGGCGGCGTGCCGCTGATCCTCGAGTCGTTCGTCGCGTTCCGCCGCGAGCTCTCGATCGTTGCCGTGCGCGCGGACGACGGCACGACCGTGTGCTGGCCCGTCGTCGAGAACGAGCACCGCGACGGCGTGCTGCGGGTCACGCGCGCGCCGGCTCCCGCGTGGACGCCGGCGTTGCAGGCCGCGGCCGAGCACCACGCGATCGCGGTGCTCGGAGCGCTCGACTTCGTCGGGGTGGGATGCGTCGAGCTGTTCGAGACCGACGACGCCCTCCTCGCCAACGAGCTCGCACCGCGGGTGCACAACTCCGGCCACTGGACGATCGAGGGCGCCCGCACCAGCCAGTTCGAGAATCATCTGCGCGCGATCCTCGGGCTACCGCTCGGCGCGACCGACGCGGTGGGCGTCTCGGCAATGGTCAACTGCCTCGGCGTGATGCCCGATCCCGCCGCGGTGCTCGCGATCGAAGGGGCGCACCTGCACGACTACGGCAAGGAGCCGCGGCCCGGCCGCAAGGTCGGCCACGTCACGCTCACCGCGCCAGACGCCGTTTCCCTCGCGCCCCGGCTCGAGCAGCTGCTGTCGCTGATCCCGTAGGGCTAGCGAACCGCGCCCGCGTCGCGGAGCTTGGCGATCGCGCCCGAGTCGAAGCCCCAGTCGGTAAGGGCCTCGTCGGTGTGCTGGCCCGGCCAGGGCGCGTCGCGCTGGACCTCAGCACCGGTGCGCGAGAACCGCGGTGCCGGTGCGGGCTGGTCGACGCCGTCGCGGTTGATCACCGTGCCGCGGGCCTGGATGTGCGGGTGCGCCACCGCCTCCGACATGGTGAGCACGGGCGCGAAGCACGCGTCGGAGTGCTCGAGGATCGCGCTCCACTCGTCACGCGTCTTGGTCTTGAACAGCGCGGTGAACTTCTCGCGCAGCACCGGCCACCCCGCGCGATCCATCTGCGCGGGCAGCCCCGCGTCGGCGAGACCGAGCCGGTTGATGAGCTCCGCGTAGAACTGCGGCTCGAGCGAGCCGAGCGACACGAACTTGCCGTCCTTCGCCTCGTAGGTGTCGTAGAACGGCGCGCCACTGTCGAGCACGTTGACGCCCATCGCCTCGTCCCAGAACCCGATCGACTTGAGTCCCCACATCATCGACATGAGGATCGCGCTGCCGTCGACCATTGCGGCATCGATCACCTGGCCCTGGCCCGAGCGCTGCGCCTCGAGGATGCCGCACACGATGCCGAACGCGAGAAACATCCCGCCGCCGCCGAAGTCGCCGACGAGGTTGATCGGCGGAGTCGGCTTGCTTCCCTCGCGACCGAAGTGCGCGAGCGCGCCGGCGAGCGCGATGTAGTTGATGTCGTGGCCCGCGGCCTGCGCGTACGGACCGTCCTGCCCCCAGCCCGTCATCCGTCCGTAGACGAGCTTCGGGTTGCGGGCGAGGCAGACGTCGGGTCCGAGACCGAGTCGCTCGGTGACCCCGGGACGGAAGCCTTCGAACAACGCGTCGGCCGACTCGACGAGCCGCAACACGGCTTCGACGCCGTCGGGGTTCTTCAGGTCGACGCCGACGGATCGCCGGCCGCGATACATCGAGTCGCGGTTCGGCTTGGAGAAGTCGCCGGTCACCTGTTGGGCGCGATCGATGCGCACGACGTCGGCACCCATGTCGGAAAGCAGCATCCCGGCGAACGGGCCCGGCCCGATCCCCGCGAGCTCCACGATCTTCACACCCTGCAGCGGTCCCATGCGCCGGGACCCTACGCGGGCTGCTTCTCAGTAGACCAGTTTCAAGCCGGGTCGCGGCCACGCGAACGAGAGAATCGTGCCGGTCGCCGAGCAGGTCGCGTACGCGGTGCGGAGGTCGTCGCCACCGAAGCAGACGTTGGTGACCATGAAGTCCGGGAGCGCCATGTGATCGACCGACGAACCGTCGGGCGAGACGATCGTGAGCCCGCCGTTCACGAGGGTGCCGACGACCACGTTCCCTTCACTGTCGACCGCCAACGAGTCGAACAGCTGGAAGCCCGGTAGCCCGACGAGCAGGGTGCCGCCGCTGCGGCTGATGCCGTTGCGCGCGACCTCGCCCGGCGCGGTGACATCCCACGCCCACAACCGGCCGGTGTGGGTCTCCGCGACGTAGAGCTTGCTGCCGTCGGGCGAGAGGCCGATGCCGTTGGGCGCGTCGAGCGGGTAGATGACCTCGCGGATCGACGAGCCGTCGGGGGCGGCGTAGTACACACCGCCGTGATCGAGCTCGCGTTCACGGATCTTGCCGTGATCGGTGAACCACATCCCGCCCGCGGTGTCGAACACGATGTCGTTCGGGCCCATGAGCGGATGGCCGTCGCACTCGCGGTAGAGCACCGTCACGTCGCCGGTCGCGAGATCGACGCGCTCGATGCGGCCGCCCGAGTAGTCGGGCGGTTGCAGCGTGTCGGTGATCTTGAACCCCATCACCTCGACGAAGGCCCAACCCCCGCTGTTGCACACGTAGACCGCGCCGTCGGGACCGATGGCGATCCCGTTGGGGCTCCCGCCGTTCTCGGAGATCACCTCCACACGACCGTCGGGATGCACCCGGTCGACGCTGCGCCGACCGAGCTCGACACACAGCAGCGTTCCGTCTTCCATCGCGATCGGGCCTTCGGGAAAGAAGAGGCCCGACGCGACGAGTGTGGTCTCCGGAGTGTCCATGGCAGGAGCGTAGGACGCTCGGAGGAGTTAGAGCAGGAGCTGTGGCACCGCGTCGGTCTGGCCGCGATCGGCGAGCTCCATGCGGTGCGCGACGACCTGATCGACGGAGATCATCGCGACGCGATGCTCCTGCGCGAAGAGCTGGAGGTAGGGAACCCGCGCCGGCGAACCGTCGTCGTGCAACACCTCGCAGATCACCGCCACGGGCGCGCAGCCTGCGAGCACCGCGAGGTCGACCGCGGCCTCGGTGTGACCGCGGCGCTCGAGCACACCACCGCGCTTGGCCCGCAACGGGAAGACGTGGCCCGGCCGCATGAAGTCGCTCGGACGCGACGCGGGATCGAGCACGCGCCGAATCGTCAGCGCGCGGTCGGCGGCGCCGATACCGCTTCCCGCGTTGCGGTGGTCGATCGTCACCGCAAAGGGAGTGTCGTTCGTCTCGGCGCCCGCGGGCACCATGGGGCCGACTTCGAGCGCGTCGAGCCGGTCTCCGTGACACGGCATGCAGACGAGGCCACGCGCCCACCGCAGCATGAAGTTCACCGACTCCGGAGTCACCCACTCCGCCGCCATCGTGAGATCGCCCTCGTTCTCGCGGTCCTCGTCGTCGACGACGAGCACCATCTCGCCACGACGAATGCGCCGCAAGGCTTCGTCGATCGAGGTCATGGCCATTGGGTTCCTCTCGATGGAGACGGCGACGCGCTCCCGGCGCGCGACGCGATTCGGGCTGGAGTCGACTGACTCGCCGGGAGGGTGACGATCATCCGGCAACCGTGCGGCACCCGCCGCTCCGGCCGGATCTCGCCACCGTGAAGATCAACGATCCATTTCGCGATCGCGAGACCGAGGCCGGCGCCACCGTCGCGCGACGAGCGCGCGGTATCGGGCCGGTAGAAACGCTCGAAGACGCGTGCAACCTCGTCGTCGGGAATGCCGGGGCCGTCGTCGCTGACCTCGATCGACACTCGATCCGCGCGCCGGCTCGCGGTGACGGCAACCGTGCCGCCCTTCGGCGAATGGCGCACCGCGTTCTCGACGAGGTTGGCCACGACCTGGTGCAGACGTTCCTGGTCGGCCTCGAGCTCGAGATCGGTCGGCTCGACGTTCACGGTCATCGTCACGTCGGGCGCGCTCAGGCGCGACTCGCGCACCGCCTGATCGAGCAGCACTTCGAGCTCGAACGGCTGGCGGTCGAGCGGGACGACCCCGGCTTCGAGACGCGACAGGTCGAGGAGCTGCTTCACCAACCGTCCGAGCCGCTCGACCTGGGCGAGCATCGTGCGCAGGGTCTCGGGATCGGGAGGCTCCACGCCGTCGACCAGGTTCTCGAGCACCACCTGCAGCGCGGTGATCGGCGTCCGCAGCTCGTGGCTCACGTTGGCGACGAGATCGCGGCGCAGGCGGTCGGTCTCGGCGAGCTCGGAGGCCATCGCGTTGAAGGAGCGGGCCAAGGCGCCGATCTCGTCACGCGAGCTCGCGGTGACCCGGCGCGAGAAGTCGCCGCGCGCCATCGCGTCGGTGGCTTCGGCCATCTCGCGCAACGGCGACGTGATACCGCGCGCGAGGAACCACACGACGCCGAGCGCAACCGCACCGGCGGCCGCGCCACTGAGCGATGCCCAGAGCCCCAGCTTCAGGCCGACGAAGAAGACGACGTCGGTGACCGCGACGGCCGCGAGGATGACGACACTCAACTTCAACTTCAGCGTCGGCAGCTGGTCGAGCGGCCGCTCCGCCGCGGGCCGCCTCACGACGCTGAATCCTGGGCCGCGTATCCGACACCGTGCACCGTGCGCACGACCGACGCGCCGAGCTTGCGCCGCAGCGAACGCACATGCGAGTCGACGGTCCGCGCACCCGACGGCACGTCGTAGCCCCACACCTGCTCGAGCAGCTCCTCGCGCGTCGCGCCGCGCGACGGGCGCGCCGCGCGGTAGACGAGAAGATCGAACTCGGTCGGCGGGAGGTGGACCCGCTCGCCCTCGCACAGCACCCGGCG
>JBBSEC010000022.1:0-47025 GCA_038240075.1 Acidimicrobiia bacterium | reverse complement strand
TCACGCGTTGACAGCCGCAACCGCCGTGACGAGGACGCTACGAACGGCGAAGCGCACGCGGATGCGACCATGTCACGCGTTGACAGCCGCAACCGCCGTGACGAGGACGCTACGAACGGCGAAGCGCATGCGGATGCGACCATGTCACGCGTTGACCCGGGAGTGGGCCGTCGGAGAGACTGACGCCGATGTCAGGAAACGCGTGAAACCGGCACCGTTCGAGCTGCACTCGCCGACCACCGTCGCCGAGGCGGCCACACTCCTCGCCGAGCTCGGCGACGAGGTCAAGCCGCTGGCCGGCGGCCAGAGCCTCGTCCCGATGCTGGCGCTGCGGCTGACCCGGTTCGATCACCTGATCGACCTGAACGGTGTCCGCGAGCTCGAGACGATCGCGATCGACGGCGACCGTCTTCGCATCGGTGCCGGGGCCCGCCAGGCTGCGGTCGGGCGCGAACCGCTCGTCGCGCAGCACGCTCCCATCCTCGCCCGCGCAACGCCGTTGATCGGCCACTTCCAGATCCGCAACCGCGGCACGATCGGCGGGTCCGTCGCCCACGCCGACCCGGCATCGGAGTACCCCGCCGTGGTGCTCGCGCTCGACGCCGAGCTCGAGGTCACGAACAGCCGCGGTGTCCGACGCGTGCCCGCGGCGGAGTTCTTCACCGGCACCTGGACGACCGTTCTCGAGCCCGAAGATCTCCTCACCGCGATCCTCGTCCCGCCCCGCACCGGTCGCCGGGGCGAGGCGATCGACGAGGTCGCGCGCCGTCACGGCGACTTCGCGCTCGCGGGCGCGGTCGCGGTGGTCGAAGTCGACGCCGACGATCGCGTGACCCGCTGCGCGATCGCGATGTTCGGGATGGGCTCGACGCCGCTGCGCGCGCCCGCAGCCGAGCGCGCGCTCGCCGGCCGCTCGCCGGCGGACACCGACATCGCCAAGATCGCGCGTATGGCCGTGGCCGCGACCGACCCTCCCGACGATGTCCACGCGACGAGCGCCTACCGCGCGCGCGTCGGCGTGAGCCTCGTCGAGCGGGTCGTCCGCCGCGCGCTCGAGGAGGCAACCAGTGTCCCGCGTTGAAGTCACCGTCAACGGCAAACCTCACGACGCCGAGGTCGAAGCGCGCAAGACGCTCGCCGACTTCCTCCGCGAGGATTGCGGGCTCACCGGGACGCACCTGGGTTGCGAGCATGGCGTCTGTGGCGCGTGCACGGTGCTCCTCGACGGCGCCGCGGTGCGGGCGTGCCTGCTGTTCGCGGTGCAGGCGACGGGTCACGAGGTCACGACCGTCGAAGGCCTCGCTCCGCCCGGCGAGCTCTCGCCCGTGCAGGCCGCGTTCCGCGACTGTCACGGCCTGCAGTGCGGGTTCTGCACACCCGGGCTCGTCGTGTCGGTCACCGCGTTCCTCGCCGAGCAGCCGGATCCCGACGACGCCGCCATCCGCGACGCGCTCTCGGGCAACCTCTGCCGCTGCACCGGCTACCAGGGCATCATCCGCGCCGTGAAACAAGCCGCGGGTCAAGCATGAGCAGCCAGGCGCAGATCGCAGGCGCGGTCAGCCCGGAAGCCGACGAGCACCGTCCGGATCGAGCGGCGGAGATCGGAGCCGCATGAATACCGCACCCGCCGGACGCTTTGTCGGGCAATCGGTGAAGCGCCGCGAAGATCCGCGTCTGCTCACCGGGCACGGCAAGTACGTCGACGACGTCGCGTTCCCCGGGATGTTGCACGCGGCGTTCGTGCGCAGCCACATGGCCCGAGCGCGCATCGTGTCGATCGACGTCGACGCGGCACGCGCGCTGCCCGGCGTCGTCGCGGTGCTCACGGCCGCCGACCTCAACGCGGGCGCCGGAACGATGCAGCCGACGATGCTGCTCAACGACGCCGCCAACGCTCCCCTGCGCCCGCTCGCGGAGGCCGATGTGCGCTTCGTCGGCGACGCGGTCGCGATCGTCGTGGCCGAGAACCGCTACATCGCCGAGGACGCCTGCGATCTCGTCGATGTCGACCTCGACCCGCTTCCCGCGGTCATCGACTTCGAGACCGCCGCGGCCGATACCGAGAATCTCGTGCACCCCGAGAAGGGCACGAACATCGCGCAGCAGTCGGCGTTCCCGCTCGACGACGCGTGGGAAGCCGTGGTTGCCGGCGCCGCGCACGTCGTCACCGAGACCTTCTACCAGCACCGCCAGACCAACGTCCCGATGGAGACCCGGGGCATCGTCGCCGACTACGACCCCGGGAGCGGCGAGCTCCACCTGTGGATGTCGACGCAGAACCCGCACGAGGCTCGCGCCGCGATGGCGCGGGTCACGGGCGTCGCCGAGGCCCAGGTGCGGGTCACGGCGGGCGACGTCGGCGGCGGTTTCGGCCAGAAGTTCTTCACACCGCACGACGAGCTCGTCGTCGCGCTCGCCGCGCGGCGACTCGGTCGCGCGATCAAGTGGATCGAGGATCGGCGCGAGAACCTGATCGCGTCGAACCACGCGCGCGTCGACCGTTCGACGTGCACGGTCGCGGTCGACGCCGACGGCCACATCCTCGGCGGCTACATCGACAACCTCGAGGACTGCGGCGCGTTCCCGGTCGGCAGCACCGGCGGGGTCGGCCCCTTCGTCGGCATGTTGTTCCCCGGCCCGTACCGCGTGCCGCTGCTGCGTTGGAAGTCGACCGCGGTCTGGACGAACACGTGCGGGCGCGGCGCGTACCGCGGCCCGTGGATGATGGAGACGGTTGCGCGCGAGCAGATGATGGACGCGGTCGCGCGGGCTGTCGGCCTCGATCCGCTCGAGCTCCGCCGCCGCAACGTGATCCACGCGAGTGAGCTCCCGTACACGACCGCCATGGGCTTCGAGTACGACATCGTGACGCCCGAAGAGACGCTCGAGCAGGCGGTCGGCCTGCTCGACTACGAGGCGTTCCGCTCGGAACAGGCGCGCGCGTTCGCGGAGCAGGGGCGCCTCCTCGGAGTGGGCATCTCGCTCTACATCGAGCCCTCGAGCATGGGCTCGATGGAGCCGTTGGGCACCGACACCGCGATCATCCGCGTCGATCCGACCGGCAAGGTCGTCGTGAGCATGGGCACCGGCTCTCACGGCCAAGGGCTCGAGACGACGATGCCGCAGATCGTCGCCGAGGAGCTCGGAGTCGCGCTCGACGACGTCGTGCTGGTGCAGGGTGACACCGCGTCGACTCCGTTCGGTCGCGGCACCGGCGGGAGCGGCAGCGCGGTGATCGGCGGTGGCGCGTGCCGCGACGCCGCGGCGCAGGTCCGTGCGAAGGCGCTCGAGATCGCGGCGCACCTGATCGAGGCCGCACCTGCGGATCTCGAGCTGGTCGAAGGGGTCGTGTCGGTGCGGGGAACGCCGACGCGCACCCTGCCGTTCGCCGAGATCGCGCGTGTCGCGCACCTCGACACCGCGAGGCTCCCCGAAGGGTACGAGCCCGGTCTCGAAGCAACCGCGTCGTACACGGCTCCTCCGTTCACGTGGTCGAACGCGTGCCACGTGTGCGCGGTCGAGATCGAACGCGACACCGGCCTCGTGCGCATCGACCGCTACATCGTGAGCGAGGACTGCGGCGTGATGATCAACCCGATGGTCGTCGAGGGCCAGATCGCGGGCGGTGTCGTGCAGGGCATCGGCGGCGTGCTCTATGAGCACTTCGTGTACGACGACGACGGCAACCCGTTGACCACCACGTTCCTCGACTACCTGATCCCGACCGCGACCGAGGTCCCCGACATCGAGTACGGGCACGTCGAGACGCGCTCCAACACCCCGGGCGGTCACAAGGGCATGGGCGAGGGCGGCGCGATCGGTGCACCGCCGGCGGTGTTCAATGCGGTCGCCGACGCCCTGGCCCTCGTGGGCGCGCGGGTGACCCGGCAGCCGCTGGGCCCGTCGCAGATCCTCGCCCTCCTGCCGTAGCGGCGTCCCCACCGCGGGGCAGATCCTGGACCCCCTCGAGCGCGGCCACGGAACGCACCCGAGAACACCTACGGTACCGTCCTCTTGTGGACGGGGAAGGTTCGGCCGTCGCCGCCGCGTCGGCGCCGGCGACCACGCAATCGCTGCACGACGATCTCTCGGGCCTCGGCGTCACGCCCGGCGCGCTGCTCCTCGTGCACTCGAGCCTGAGCCGCCTCGGATACGTCGCCGGTGGTGCCCCCGCCGTCGTGGAGGCCGTGCTCGCGGCCGTCGGTCCGGGCGGCACGGTCGTGATGCCCGCGTTCTCGAGCGACCTCTCCGATCCCTCGCGTTGGGAAGCGCCGCCGGTACCCGAAGCGTGGTGGCCGGTGATTCGTGAGCATGCGACTGCGTTCGACAGTGCGATCACGCCGACGCGCGCGATGGGCGCGATCGTCGAGTGTTTCCTCCGTTTTCCCGGCGTGCGCCGCAGCTCACACCCACGCGACTCGTTCGCCGCGTACGGACCGGCAGCGTCACGCATCGTCGACGATCATCCGCTCGCGTACGGACTGGGCGAGCGCTCGCCGCTCGCGCGGATCTACGAACTCGACGGCGAGGTGCTGCTGCTCGGCGTCGACCACGGCAACAACTCGTCGCTGCACCTCTCGGAGTACCGCGCGGATCTCCCCGTCACCGACTGGATCAGCGAAGGCTCACCGATGCTCGTCGACGGGACGCACACGTGGGTCACCTACCCCGACCGCGCCGGCAACAGCGACGACTTCGCCGCCCTCGGCGAGGAGTTCGCGCTCACCGGCAAGGAGCGGCGCGGGCGCGTCGGCGCCGGAACCGGCCGGCTCATGCGCCAACGCGACGCGGTCGACTTCGGCGTGCGGTGGCTCGAAGCGAATCGCGGCTGACGCGCGCGGCCGCGACTCAGGCGACCGGCACGTTCCACTCGCGGATCACCGCGGTTTCGCGCTCGTAGCCCAGGGTCGACGGCCGCGCCGGATCGAGCGCGAACCGTGCGCCCTCGGCGGGACCAAGTCCGATCCAGCGAGCCGCGAGCACGCGCAAGACGTGCGCGTGCGCGAACACGAGCGCGTCGCCATCGGCGTTCCGTACCGCCTCGATGACGCGGTCGGCCCGCTCGCCGACTGCGGCCGCGTCCTCACCGCCCGGCGCGCCGTCGGTCCACAACGACCAGCGCGGACGCTCGGCGCGGATGGCCGCGGTCGTGACGCCCTCGTACTCGCCGTAGTCCCACTCGACGAGGTCGTCGTCGACGCGCGCGACCGCTCCGTAGCCGGCGAGCGCGCAGGTGTCACGCGCGCGCCGCAACGGACTCGTCAGCACGACGGCAAACGAACGCGGCGCGAGCGGGCCCGCCAGACGTGCGGCGGCGTCGCGGCCCTCCTCGGTCAGTGCGACATCGGTGCGGCCCGTGTGCCGTCCCGCGACCGACCATGCCGTCTGCCCGTGGCGCACCACGACGAGCACCCGCGGCTCACGATCGCGATCGCTCACTTGGTCGCGCTCGCGTCGGCAACCGGCGCGCGGAGAGCGGCGACCAGCTCGACCGGATCGAGACGGGGCGGCTCCGGACGGTTCACGACCGCGCGCCAGTCGATCGTGTCGTCGCGCGCGCTGGGCCCGCCGCGCAGGCCGAAGAGGCGCTTGTCCCAGAGCAGGAACAGCAGCAACGCGAGGTTGACGAGGAACCCGCCGACGCGGAACACCGTGAACCGGTCGATCAGCTCGTGCACCTCGAACGGCAGGAAGCCCGCGGTCGCGATCGCCGTGAGGTACTCGGCCCAGCGGCGCTCGTGCCACAGCCCGACGGCTTCCACGCCCTCGATCACGGCGTACGCAGTGGCGGTCGCCGCGAGCACCGTGATCGTCTTCCCGTGCAGCCCGAGCAGGTGTTGGATACCGCTGTCGAGGAACGTCCGGCTTCCCGCGCGCCCCGACTGTGCCGCGACCGTGTCGAGCTGGTCGCGAACGCGCTGCGCCGCGTTGTGCAGATCGGTGAGATGCGAGTCGAGCACGTACAACGCGATCGCGAGCACACCGAAGATCACACTGTGGAACGCGCGTTCGATTGCGATCAGCCGGAGGACGATCGCGTCGCGAAGCGGATCACCGCGCCGCGGGAGCTCGAGCTCAGAGAGCGGCGGCACGACATCGAACCGGGCGCGCGCCGGTTGCGGCACGACCAGCCAGGCGTCGCAGCGCAGGCACCGACCGAGCCGGCGCCCGTCGCCGAGCTCGACACCGAGGTTCGCATCCTCGCGACGAACGCGCGCGGCCGCCGCCACGGGAACGCGATGACCCCGAAGCGAGCAGATCCAGGTTTCCGCGCTCCAACGAGGCGGGATCAGTCGCACGGCTCCAGAATGGCACGCACGCGACGCCGCCGCGCCCGTGGTCCGGCGGTGCTATTCGATGTCGAGGGCCACGAGCGCGTGACCGGCCCGGGCCGCGCCGAGGCACGCGTGCTGCATCGCGTCGAAGTCGATCGTGTAGGTGCGGCGACAGTCGTGATCGCACCGGTAGGTCAACCGCGCACGCGACCGACCGTCGTCGTCGACCGTCTCGCGGAACCGCACCGACGGCCAGCGGCCGCGACCGCGCCGGCCGATCCGATCGCGGAAGAACACGCGCTCCCGCTCGAGGTCGATGGCGACCCATTCGAGCACGAGACCGCAGCGACCGCAGACGAGCGGGAGCGCGGGAGCCGCGCGCAGGTCGTACAGAGCGTCGTCGCGTACCGGCATCGGGAGAAAACGGTAGCGAACACGACCCCGTTTGCACGGGATGGGGCGAGATGAGAGGCGCTCAGGTTCCCTCAGGAGTGGACGCAGAACCCCACGGCGTTGACCCCGTTGGTGCCGTCGGCGCAGTGCACATCGGGGTTGTCGTGCGAAAACACGCCCTTCGGGCTCTCATAACCGGGCACCACCCACGCGTGCACCATCCAGATCGTCTTCGCCATGAAGTCACCGTGGACGGTCTGGCACTGCGCCTGGGTCACGTCGGAATCGGGAGCGAAGGGCACGACGATCTGACCGGCCCGGTACTGGATACAGACGTTGGCGTGGCGGTGCCAGTGGTCGTTCGGGCCCGCGAAGCCGCTCGGCGGCGTGTCGCTGCTCACGATCGATTCGTACATGAGACCAACGATCGGCGAGTCGTCGCTCGTCCCCGCGTAGATGTACGAGCCCGGCGACGCCGGGTTCACCGAACCGTCGGCGTTGACACCTTGGAGCGTGGTCGCGATCGAGAGGTAGTGCGCACCGACGCCGGGCGCCATCTTCCCCGCGAGGATCATGCCGGCGCGCTTCGCGTCGGCGACGGTCGGATACTTCATCGCGGCGGCGCGCGCGATGACCAGTTGCCGAGCGACCAGCTTCTGATTCGCGGCCGACAACGGCACATCGGGTTGCAGCTCCGCCTGCTCGTCGGTGTTGCCGGTGGAGCTGAGACCCGAACCGAACGTGACCGGAGTGCGCTGGGCCACGCTCGTCGTCTTGTGCGTCTTCGGACGCGCGGCCGCCGTCGCCACGGCCGGCGGGTTCACGACCGCGGCGGTGGCGAGTGCGAGCACGCTGACCGGGAGCACCGAGAGCACCGCAACGGTCGAGCGGTTCCAGCGCTGACCGAGCGCGGGGAGTGCGCGGGCCGCGGTGCAGGCAACAACAAGCGCGATCTCGATGCCGAGCTGTGAAAGCTCGAGGAAGGTGGACGACTGGCCGCCGGCCAGCCCCGCAACGATGAACGCCGCGTAGGCGATCGCTCCCGCGGCGAGCACCGCGCGCCACGGGCGGAGCATGACCACGACGGCGAGCACGATGCCCGCCCAGCCCGCGAGCGCGACGACGACCGCGCCGCCGGCGCCGTGCGCCGCGTGCGACGGGATCTCCGCGAAGCGGATCATCGCGGCGGCAAACGCCAGCACTGCGATGGCGACACGACCTGGGTAGGCGACCTCGGTCACACGCAATCCCCCGCGTCCGTGAGCTCGGCGGGCGATTCTGCCCATTTCGCCGACAGTAAGCCTCCGGTCACGTTGGGTCAAGCAACCGCGCTGCGGCTGTGGAACCAGTCGACGGTGCGCTGCAATCCGGCATCGAAACCGACAGCCGGGCGATACCCGAGATCGGCCGCCGCGGCACTGATGTCGGCTTCACTGTGGCGCACGTCGCCCGCGCGCGGATCGGTGAAGTCCGGTTGCGCAACGACACCTTGGAGACCGCCGAGGATCTCCAGGAGATCGAGCAGTGAGTACCGGTGCCCGCCCGCGACGTTGTACGCCTTCCCGCTGCACGCGGCCGCGGGCGCGGTCGCCGCCGCGATGTTCGCCGCGACCGCGTCGTCGATGAACGTGAAGTCACGGCTCTGACCGCCGTCGCCGTGCACGATCGGGCGCCGGCCGTTGGCGAGCGCATCGATGAAGATCGGGATCACCGCCGCGTACGCAGAGTCGGGTCGTTGCCGCGGCCCGTAGATGTTGAAGTACCGGAGACTCACCGACTCGAGGCCGTGCAACTCGCTGTACACGCGGCAGTAGTGCTCCCCCGCCAGCTTCGACACTGCGTACGGCGACCGCGGGATCAACGGCGCGTGCTCCGGCGTCGGCATCTGGGTCGCGCCTCCGTACACACTGCTCGACGACGCCGACACGACGCGCCGGGCACCGGCGAGACGCGCCGCGTCGAGCACCGCCAGCGTTCCGTGCACGTTCGCGGTGTTGGTGAGCAGCGGATGCTCGACCGACCCGATCACCGAACGGCGGGCGGCCAGATGGAACACGACCTCCACCCCCGCCATCGCGGAGCGCACCGCGGCTTCGTCAGCGACGTCGCCGACGACGATCTCGACACCGGCCGGGACGTTGTCCCGGTAGCCGCTGGAGAGGTCGTCGAGCACGCGAACCTCGTGACCGTCGCGCACGAGTCGGTGCACCAGGTTCGAACCAATGAATCCGGCGCCGCCGGTGACCAGGGCTCTCATTGCCGCAACACTGTCAGGAAATCAGCTGCAGGGTTTGGTGCCGTGGTCCGTGTTGACGTGCGGAGGGAACCGGCCGCAGCGCTGCGACTCCGAGCCCGTCACCTGGGTGAAGCAGATCCGGCGGACCTTCGTGTCCGAGCACGACGTGCTGGCGTGCCCCTTCGATCCCACGCAGCTCAGGGTCGAGGAGACCTGGAGCGTGATGTGCGCGGGATACGCGGTGACGTGGACCACGCACAGATCGTCGGACTGCGAGTCGAGCGTGCATCCGACTGCGGAGATCTCCGTCCACGAGATGAGCTCGCCGTTCGGCGCGCAGTTCGGCCCGGCACCGCAGTCGCCCGCGGTCTGAGCCTGCAGCGTCACCGACTTGCCCGAAGGCGCGATGCGATGCGGGGGGTTCGGCGAGGAGCCGGGGTCGGCGTTGCACGCGACAGGGAGAATGTCGAGAATCCGTTCCCGGCAATGACACCCGCCCGGTTTCTGCGATCCGCGGAACCAGGCGTACGCCGAGTTGTTGCCGAGGCTCTGCACGACCGGCGTCGCCCACAAGAGGGTTCCGCCTGCGATCGCGCTCCGTCGAATCATCGTCCGTCGAGAGATGCCTTCGCCGCCCGCGCCGGGCTCAATGCCCTGGCTGCTTTCGACGTCGTCGTCCGTGGCAATCTTCCTCTCGCCCTGAGAGAGTCCCACCCCTCTCGGTGGCCGAGATTACCCGTCGAAACGCCGATTCAACCGTATGGTTTGGCTGCGAAACACGAACTTCACCGCGACGAAAACGAAACGAAAGCGAGATGTCACTCTCGGTACGATCGATGACTCGCCTCGTGACGGCGGCGCTCGCGACCTGACAAGATGAGCGCGTGAGCGCAGACGTCGTACACGGGAATCGCGTCCGGGTGCTCGTCGTCGGTCAGGGTTACGTCGGGCTGCCGCTCGCCATGCGCGCGGTCGACGTCGGTCACGCCGTCGTCGGCTACGACACGAACGACTCGCGCGTGAAGCGGCTCTGCGCGGGTGAGTCGTACGTCGAGGACGTGTCGGCTGCGACACTCGCCGCGGCGCTCGAGAGCGGCCGGTACACCGCATCCGACGAGGCGAAGGCCTGCGCGGGCTTCGACGTCGCGGTGATCACCGTCTCCACGCCGTTGCGCGACGGCAACCCCGATCTCTCCTACATCGAGGCCTCGGCCACCACGCTCGCCCGCTACCTCCGTCCCGGCGTCACCGTGATCCTCGAATCGACCACGTATCCGGGCACCACCGAGGAGATCGTCGGCCCGATCCTCGAGGCCGGATCCGGCCTCTCGGTCGGTGTCGACTTCCACCTCGGCTACAGCCCCGAGCGCATCGATCCCGGGAACCCGACCTGGACCCTGATCAACACGCCGAAGGTGGTGTCGGGCGTCGACGACGCGTCACTCGCGGCGGTGCAGGCCTTCTACGACTCGATCGTCGAACGCACGGTCCCCGTCTCGGGGACCCGTGAAGCCGAGCTCACGAAGTTGCTCGAGAACACGTTTCGCCACGTCAACATCGCGCTCGTCAACGAGCTCGCCATGTTCGCGGCCGACCTCGGCATCGATGTCTGGGAGTCGATCGACGCCGCGTCGACGAAGCCGTTCGGTTACATGCGCTTCACGCCCGGGCCCGGTGTCGGCGGGCACTGCCTCCCGGTCGACCCGAGCTACCTGTCGTGGCGGGTCAAGCGCTCGCTCGGGCAGTCGTTCCGCTTCGTCGAGCTCGCGAACGAGGTCAACGAGCACATGCCCGACTACGTCGTGCGCCGGCTCGTCTACGCGCTGAACAAGCAACGCAAGGCGATCAACGGCTCGAGCGTCCTGCTCCTCGGCCTTGCATACAAGAAGAACACCGGCGACGCCCGCGAATCGGCGGCCATCGCCGTCGCCGACCGGCTGCTCGCGCTCGGCGCCTCGGTCCGCGCGGCCGATCCGCACGTGCTCGCGGAGCAGGTCGACAGCCGCATCCAGATGGTGACGCTCGACCGTGACGAGGTCGCGCAGGCCGATGCCGTCGTTCTGCTGATCGACCACGACGCGTTCGACCTCGACATCGTCGAGACCACCGCGCGCTACGCGCTCGACACCCGCAACCGCCTGCGAAGCGGCAACGTCGAGCGGTTGTAGTCGACCGGTTGTAGTCGACCGTCTGTCACCGCTAGCTCGACGGGCTCCAGACCTCACGCTGCTCGATGGCGGCGATGTCGACGTCGACGAGCGCCTCGTCGTCGAGCAGCTCACTCTCGAGCATGGCGCTGTTGACGAGATCAAAGAGCAGTCGCGACGCTTCGTCGTCGCGCCGGCAACCGGCGAGCTCCGTCAGCGCCCGGATGCCCTCGTCGAGGACATCGGCGCGCAACGACACCGGCACCAACCGCAGGATCGACGCGTGCGCCGTGGGCTCCGCGCGCTCTTCCGGTGCGCGCAGCTCCTCGACGAGCTTCTCACCGCGACGCGGTCCGCTGATGCGGATCTGGATCTCCGAGCCGACGGCGTGGCCCGACAAGCGGATCATGCGCTCGGCGAGGTCGCGAATGTTCACGGCCTCCCCCATCTCGAGCATGAACACCTCGCCCCCGTCGACGAAGACCGATGCCTGCAACACGAGCTGCACCGCTTCTTGGACGCTCATGAAGAAGCGCGTCATGCCGGGGTGCGTGACAGTCACGGGACCACCGGCGGCGATCTGACGCGCGAAGGTGGGGATGACGCTGCCGCGGCTTCCGAGCACGTTGCCGAACCGCACCGAGCAGAAGCGCGAGCCCGCGGGTGCGCTGGCGAGCACGATCTGCTCTCCCGTCCACTTCGACGCGCCCATCACGCTCGAGGGCCGCACCGACTTGTCGGTCGAGATGAACACGAACCGCTCGACGTCGACGGCGACCGCGGCGTCGACGACGTTGCGGGTGCCGACGATGTTGGTGGTGACGGCCTCGCAGGGGTGATCCTCGAGCAGCGGCACGTGCTTGTGCGCCGCCGCGTGGAAGACGACATCGGGCCGGTACCGGGTGAAGACGTCGAAGATCACGCTGCGGTCGCGGATGTCGGCGAGCACCTGCACGGTGGGTGCATCGAGGCCCGCGGCGGCGTCGTGGAGGTGGGTCTCGTCGTGGTCGAGCAGCACGAGCCGACCGGGCTCGAGCTGGGAGACCTGCCGGGCGATCTCGCTGCCGATCGAGCCCGCACCCGTGATCAGCACCGTGCGCCCGCTGAGGAGCGAACGCACCGCCTTGAGGTCGGTGACGACCTGCTTGCGACCGAGCAGGTCTTCGATGCGCAGGTCGCGCACGTCTTTGACGGTCGGCTGCCCGCGAACGACCTCACGGACACCGGGGAGCACCTTCAGCGGCACGCCGGCGGCTTCCGCTTCGGCCGCGACGCGCTCGACGAGCGCACGGTCGGCGTCGGTGACCGCGAGCACGACCTGCTGCGCGTTGTGCTGCTTCACCGCCGCGGCAAGACCGTCGGTTCCGCTGACGACAGGCACGCCGAGCAGCGACAAGCCGTGCTTGCGGCGATCGTCGTCGACGACGAGCACGGGCCGGAGGAGCGCCTGCGGGTGGTCGAGCATCTCGCGGACGATCGACGCCGCGGCCTTGCCGGCGCCGACGATCGCGACGCGGGTACCCGGATCAGAGCGCGCCAACGATCGGTTGAACGCGAAGAGTCGCGACTGGAAGCGCAAACCGCCGAGGAAGTACGTGACGACCAGGGCGCCGATGGCGATGACGGAGCGCGACATGTGCGGGCTGATGACCATGTTCAGCAGGCAGAGCACCACCGCCGAACCGAAACCGGCGGCGAGCACCCGGCGGGCCTCGGCGATGCTCGCGTAGCGCCAGACCTGGCCGTAGAGACCCGCGATCCAGTTCGCCGCGATGTGGACGACGAGCGCGATCGGCAGGAAGACCCGGAACGCGTGCCAGGAGTCACTCGGGACATTTCCGTCGAACCTGAGAACCAGGACCAGCGAGTAGGCGGCCGCGGCCAGGAGGACGTCCAGCGGCAGCAGGGGCACGCTCGCTCGCACCTTGACCACTGCTTGGCTGATCCTGCTCGGACCACCGGCCATACCCTTGCCCCCCCGGCTCGACCGGTTGCCCGCGCCTCGCCACACCTCGAAAGTCTCCGTCCCGTCCGCTATCTTCGCGCGCACGGAGTGGTCGGCGCCAGGGTCAGTTCCGTGAATTCCGTGGGTCGCGCTGGCGAATTGGCGGCCTTCGGCCACCCATTGCGCGATTTTCCGGCCACAGAGCGCGGTCGGAACCCCCGCGACCAGGGAAGGAATCCCACCCCGGAGGTCTCGGACCGTGAGCGGCACGGCACTACGATTCCGCCCGGTAGAGCGTCAAAATCCGCGCTCCGCCCGAGAATCGGTCGTCATGAGCGCAACGCCCGCGAACCTCCTCCGCACCGTGGTCAAGGCCGGCGCGGCGTCGGTGCCCGCGCCCGCGGGCACCGTCGTCCTCATCTACCACCGGGTCGGGAGGACGAGCAGCCTCGACGTCGACCTCACCACGACCGAGTTCGATCGCCAGATCGCGAGGCTCGCGCGCGACGGCCGCACCCTCCCGCTCGACACCGCGCTCGACGGACTCGACCGGTCGGCGGCGAGCGGGTCGGTGGTCGTGACCTTCGACGACGGCACCGCAGACTTCGTCGACACCGCCCTGCCGATCCTCGTGAAGCACGGCATTCCGGTGACGCTCTACCTCGCGACCGCGTTCGTCGAGGAGCAACGTCCGTTCCCCGACGACGGGCGCCCGCTGTCGTGGGCCGCGCTCCGCGACGCGTGCGCGACCGGTCTCGTCGACGTCGCCTCGCACACCCATACGCACGCGGTGCTCGACCGGCTCGCCGCCGCGCGCGTCGCCGACGAGCTCGATCGATCGAAGCAGCTCATCGAGGACCGCCTCTCGCGCCCGTGCCTCGACTTTGCGTATCCCAAGGCGTTGCCGCCGTCGCCGGCCGCCGCGGTCGCGGTGCGCGATCGCTTCCGTTCCGCGGCGCTCGCAGGAACGCGCCCGAACCGGCCCGGCCGGACCGATCGGTACCGACTCGCGCGCTCACCGATCCAGCACAGCGACGGCATGCGCTACTTCGAGAAGAAGGTCGCGGGACGCATGGGGCTCGAAGACTCGCTCCGAAGCGTCGCGAACCGATGGCGCTACCGCCGGGTCACGACGTGAGTCGCGACATGAGCTCGCGGCCGGTGCTGGTGCACCTGACCACCACCGACATCAGCCTCGAGTTGCTGCTCGGTCCGCAGCTGCGCGCGTTCCGCGACGCGGGCTACGACGTGGTCGCGATGTCGGCGGCGGGCCCGTACGTGGCCGCGCTCGAAGCCGACGGCATCCGTCACGTCGCGCTCGAGCACGCGAGCCGCTCGGTCGCGTTCGGCAGCGACCTGAAGGCCGGCAGGGAGGTCTTCGGCCACTTCCGCGGGCTGCGACCCGACATCGTGCACACGCACAACCCGAAGCCCGGTGTCTACGGCCGGATGGCGGCCCGCGCCGCGCGGGTGCCGGTGATCGTCAACACCGTGCACGGTCTCTACGCGCAGCCCGACGATCGACTCGGCAAGAAGGCCGCGGTCTACGGGATCGAGCGCGTCGCCGCGTTCTGCTCGCACGCGGAGCTCATCCAGAATCCCGAGGACCTCGAGACGCTGGCGCACCTCGGTGTGCCGCGCCGCAAGCTGCACCAGCTCGGCAACGGCATCGATCTCGCCCGCTTCGCCCCCGACCGCGTGAGCGCGGCCCGCCGTGACGCGTTGCGGGCCGAGATGGGCGCCGGACCCGACGACGTGGTCTGCGGCACGGTCGCCCGGCTCGTGTGGGAGAAGGGATACCGGGAGCTGTTCGCCGCGGCCCGGTCGTTGCGGGATCGCCATCCCGAGTTGAAGATCGTCGTCATCGGCGCGACCGACGACGGCAAGGCCGACGCCGTCACCGCCGCCGACATCGACGCGGCGCGCGAGAGCGGTGTCGTGTTCCTCGGGCACCGGAACGACGTCGAAGACCTCTACGCGGCGTTCGACCTCGCGGTGCTCGCGTCGCACCGCGAAGGATTTCCGCGCGTCCCCATGGAGGCGGCGGCCATGGGTCTTCCGGTCGTCGCGACCGACATCCGCGGGTGCCGCCAGGTGGTCGACGACGGCCGTACCGGCCTCCTCGTCGCGCGCGGCGACGCGGTCGCGTTGGCCGCGGCCATCGGCGCGCTCGTCGCCGACCGGCCGCGACGCGAGCAGATGGGCGCGGCTGCGGTCGAGAAGGCCCGTCGCGAGTTCGACCAGCAGCGGATCATCGACATCACCCTCGGCGTCTATCGCGACCTCCTCGGCACCACCGTCGCGGCATGACCGAGATCCGCACCGCTACCGAGGCCGACGCCGGGGCCGCGGCCGCGTTGCACGCCTCGGAGATCAGCGAGGGCTTCCTCCCGTCGCTCGGGCGGCCGTTCCTCACCCGTCTCTACCGCCGGATCGTGCGCTCACCGGAGTCGTTCCTGCTCGTCGCGCACGACGGGGAGTCGATCGTCGGATTCGTCGCCGGCACCGAACGGGTTCGCGATCTCTACCGATCGTTCCTGCTCCGCGACGGTGCGCTCGCGACGCTCGCCGCGCTTCCGCGGGTGGCGCGCTCGTGGCGGCGCGTCCTCGAGACCCTGCGGTACCCCTCGGGACCGGGCGACGACGGCGCCCTCCGCCTGCCCTCGGCCGAGCTGCTCGCCATCGCGGTCGCGCCGGTGGCGCGCGGGCACGGAGCGGGTCGCCAACTGGTCACGGCGCTGACGTCGGAGTTCGAGCGCCGTGGAGTCGCCGCCGTGCGCGTCGTCGTCGGTGACGACAACGCGGCCGCGATCAGCCTCTACGAGCACTGTGGATTCACGACTGTCGCGCGCATCGAAGTACATCGCGGGACACCGTCGCGGGTGCTGACGTGGCCGTGATCGCCGTCGTCGGCGCGCTGGTGTCGACCCTCGTGATGACACCGCTCGCGATGCGACTCGCGACCCGCACGGGCATCGTCGACCGGCCCGGGCCGCTCAAGGTGCACGAGACCGCGGTGCCGTACCTCGGTGGCGCGGCGGTGCTGATCGGGTTGGGCGCCGTCGTCGCCGCGGTCCATCCGATGCTGCTCGTCCCGCTCGTTCTCGCGGCCGCACTCGGAGCGGTCGACGACGCGCGGGGCGTTCCGGCCGTGGTCCGGCTGGTGAGCGAGATCGGAGTGGGCATCGCCGCCGCGGCCGTCGTGCCGGTTCGGTTCGCCGGGCCGTTCGGACCGATCGCGGTGGTGCTCGTCGTCGTCGCGCTCGTGAACGCGACGAACATGCTCGACGGGCTCGACGCGCTCGCGTCGAGCGTCGCGCTGATCAGCGCCGCCGGGTTCGCGGTCATCCTGCGCGGCGACGGCCGCACGATCGCGCTCGGCCTCGCGGGCGCGCTGGGCGGCTTCCTGTGGTTCAACCGTCCACCCGCGCGCATCTATCTGGGCGATGCCGGCTCCTACCTGATCGGGACCGCGTTGGCCTTGCTGCTCGCGACCGCGTGGAGCCCGCACTGCGATGCCGCGTTCGGGATCGCGGGCATCGCACTCGTCGCGCTGCCGGTGGTGGAGGCCGGCGTGACGATCATCCGCCGCCTGCGCGCGCGTCGCCCGCTGTTCCACGGCGACCGCGGCCATGTCTACGACCAGCTCGTCGACCGCGGCTGGACCGCGTCGCAGGCGAGCTTCGGGTTCGCGCTCGTCGAGGCCGCGCTCGCAGCGCTGGGGATCGCCGCCACGCACGCCGCGACGACCGTCGCGGCCGCGGTGATCGCGGCCGCGGCCATCGCGGCGTTGGTTGCCACACTCGTCGGCACCGGCTTCACGCGGCCCGAGTTCCGTCGAGGTGTTTCGTGAGCACAGTCTCGTGACCGAGCGGCTGCGCGTCCTCGCCCTGATCAAGGGCCTGGGCCCGGGAGGAGCGGAGAAGCTCCTCGTTTCCGGCGCGCGCGTTCGCGATCGTGACGCGTTCGACTTCGAAGTCGCCTACCTGCTGCCGCGCAAGACCCAGTTCGTCGCCGATCTCGAAGACCTCGGAGTCCGCACGCGTTGCTTCGCGGTTCCGCACGCGCAAGATCCGCGTTGGCTGCTGCACCTGCGCCGTCTGCTCACTTCCGAGCACTACGACATCGTGCACGTGCATTCGCCCTACGTCGCGGGGATGGCCCGGCTCGTGATCCGGACCCTGCCCGCGTCGAGGCGCCCCAAGGTGATCTCCACCGAGCACAACGTCTGGTCAAGTCACGCGCGCGCCACGCGCGCGCTCAACACGGCGACGTTCCGGCTCGGTGACGCGTGGCTCTCGGTGAGCGACGAGGTGCGCGCGTCGATTCCCGACCGCCTGCGCGAACGCGTCGAGGTCGTCGTGCACGGCATCGTGCTCGCCGACCTCGTGTCGACCGCGGAGGCGCGCGAGTCGGTGCGCGCGGAGCTCGGGATCGACCCCGACGAAGTGGTGATCGCGACCGTGGCCAACTTCCGCGCCCAGAAGGCGTACCCCGACCTCCTCGCCGCGGCACGGCTGCTCGCCGATCGCAACGTTCCCGCGCGGTTCGTCGTCGTCGGTCAGGGTCCGCTCGAAGCCGAGATCCGCGCGCTGCGCGCGTCCCTCGGGCTCGAGCACTCCGTCGACCTACTGGGCTTCCGTCCCGACGTCCTGCGGATCCTCGCCGCCTGCGACCTGTTCGTGTTGGCGTCGCACTACGAGGGCTATCCGATCGCGATCATGGAGGCCCTCGCCGTCGGCCTCCCGATCGTCGCCACCGCGGTGGGCGGAGTGCCCGACGGGGTGCGCGAGGGCGTCGAGGGGCTGCTCGTCCCGCCGAAGCATCCGGACCTGCTGGCCGCGGCCATCGAGACGCTGGTGCTCGACCCACAACGGCGGGCCGCGATGGGCGCGGCCGCAGCCGCGCGTGGGCGCGAGTACGACATCGAGAGCGCCGTGCACCGGACCGAGCAGATCTACCACGACCTCGGCCGGACACGCTCGTGACGGCCGAGGTCGTCCGAGCCGGTCGTCAGAACAACTCGACGTCGCCGAGCACGAGGCGCCACTCGTCGGCGTGCGCCATCACGGTGTCGGAGACGTTGCGCCACACGAGGGTCGGGCCCTGACCGGGCAGCGGGTACGACCCGGCACGCGCAACGTGGCGGCCGCCGATCCGGACGGCGTAGTCGGCACCCGACTCGCGCAACAGCCGTCCGAGGAGGGCGGAGACCGGGACCTGCTCGTCGGGAACGATGACGTCGCAGACCGCGGCCTCGACCGCCGCGCCGCGGCGCCGGAGGCGGAACACCACGATCCCGTCGGTGAGCCGGTCCCCGGTGAGCATCACGCGGTACGCGAGCGGCTCGAACCCGTACCGCCACGCCATGAACTCGGGCGTGCGCCGTGTCCGCAGGCCGTCGTCGGCGGCGGTCTGACGAAGGAGGTCCGCGACCCCCTCGCGATCGCCGAGCGCCTCGATCGCGGGAACGCCCGCATCGGTGGGCAGCGACCACTTCTCAGCCGGCACGCGCGCGCGGGCCACTGCGAGCAAGGAGCCAACGGAGCGGGGACGAAAGAGCACGGGCAGACGCGCGACGGGCTGCCACCCCATCTTCAGGTAGCCGGGCCGGCTCTGATCATTCGGCGTGTTGAAGACGAACGCGACACCGTCGGCGCGCAGCGCTTCGATGGCGTGCAGCGTGAGCCGGGAGAAGATGCCCTGGCCCTGGTAGTCGGGATGCGTCGCGGTGTCGACGGCGCGCACGGCGCGCGAGATCCGTCCGGCCCGTTCGAACTCCCAGCGCAGGAAGATCCGGAACCCGGCAATGCGCTCCCCGTCGACCGCAACCCACGCCGGCGAGCGCCCGAAGGGATTCTGCGCGTGCTTCCACGCGAAGAATCGACCGTATTGCGCATCCGGCACCCATCCCAACGAGGCCTGGAGCAGCGCGAGCACGGCCGGTTCGTCGGTGTCGCGGTACTCGCGAATCTGAAGATCGGCTGCGGTGCTGCTCACCACCGCAGTCTGCACGCGTTCGAACGGGAGTGTGATGAGTCGGTAGATTCAGTCGGGCGATGACAGGATCGTTGTGCTGAGTGCTCCAGGACTTCCGCGCCGGCGACCGGCGCGCGAGGCCGTCACTCTGAAACGACTGAACGAGCGCACCTGGCCGCGCGTGACACCCGTGTACCAGGCGCTCGATTTCGCGTTCGCGGTGCGCATCGACGGCGACGACCTCGCCGACTACGTCGAGGGGCTCTTCGCGCCGTTCGCGCCTCTCGGCAGGGCCAACGGATCCACGGCCGCCCACGTGTACTCGGTCGTCGACGACGGTCCCCACTTCAAGAACCGCTATGCCCTGTACTTCGACGGGCAGCCGATCATCCGCACCCCGCTCGAGCCGCTGGCGCTCGCGTTCCTGCTCTGGCATCTCAACGTCGCGGTCGTCGCCGCGTCCGACCGGTATCTCCTCGTGCACGCCGCGGCCGCTTCGTACAACGGATCGGCGATTCTCCTGCCCGCGCCGAAAGACTCCGGTAAGTCGACGCTGGTCGCGAGGCTCGTCCAACGCGGCTGCGGCTACCTGACCGACGAGGCGACCGCGATCAACCCGGTGACCCTGGCCGTCGACCCGTATCCGAAGCCGCTCGCGGTGGAGCCCGGATCGTGGGAGGTCCTGGCCGATCTGCGCCCCGACCTCGAAGACCGCTTCCTGCCGTTCGTCCGCGACCAGTGGCACGTCGCCGCCGAGTCGATCCGGCCCGACGCGATCGCGCTGCCGTGCCCGCCCCGCCTGATCGTCAGCCCCCACTACGAATCGGGCGCCCGTACGGCATTCGAGGAGATCAGCCGAGCCCAGGCCGTGCTGATGCTGGCCGAGAACGCCTTCAACTTCGCTTCGCACAAGGTCGACGGCCTGCACACACTCGCCGAGGTCGTGAGCGGATGCGAGTGCTACCGCCTCACCATCGGGTCGCACGATGACGCGTCGGCCGACGTCATGGGCATCCTCGAAGACATCGCGGTGCGGACGTGACGGTCGGTCGCGCCGGCGCGATCGCGTGGCCCGACAACGGCGCGGCCGGCGGCGACCTCGTCCCGCGGCGGCGCGCGTCCGTGCACGGTGTCGAGCTCGATTCCGAGAGCGTGCTCTACGACGAGAAGACCGGTCGGCTCCACTTCCTGAACTGGAGTGCGAGTGCGGTGTGGTGGTCGATCGACGGGGTCGCCTCCGCGAACACGTTGGCCGCCGACCTCGCGGCCCGCTTCGGCGACGTGAGCGAACCCGCGGCGTCGCCGTCGGCGCTGCGCGACGACGTGCTCAAGCTGCTGAGCATGCTCGAATCGCAAGCGCTGATCGAGGCCGTGCGTCCATCGGCTCCGCGGACGATCGATGGCTGAGACCCGGTTCATCGAGCCGCGCACCGAATGCGGTTCCTGCCTCGCCTCGCTCGACCGGATGGATTGGGCGGCGTCGAGCACCTTCGGCGTCGGTGACTGGGCGCTCGGCGTCCGGTCGTCGGACATCGAGATCGACCACGTGCTGCGGAAGGTCTTGGCGGCACACGTCCTCGACGTCGACGCGCCCGCCAACTTCTCCGCGCTCATGGCCGACAACCGGCCGCGCGACTTCCACTTTCTCTACCGCGCCAGCGACGCCCTGGTCCGCACCCGCGTCGCGGGCCGCGTGGTGCGGACGCTCATCGCGCATCTGTCGGCCTTTGCCATTCCGTCGTCATCGGTCATCCAGCTCGACGCCGCCGCGGTGGTCGTCGAGGGCCGGGCCATCGTCGGCCCCGCGTCGCTGCGCGCCGAGCTCGGCAGCGTCGAGACCCGGCTCAACCGGGCGGGAATGGCGGTGGTCGACGCGCCGACCCTCCACCTCGACCCCGACTCCAGCAGCGTGATCGTCCCCGAACCCGCGCTCACCTTCGACGCGGACGCGCTCGCCGAATACGAACGCGCGCAGCCGCCGGGCCGTGGGCACGACGCGGTGCGACCCGGTCGGTATCCGATCGCGGCGTGGGCGTTGGTGACCGGCGCCGACCTGGTCGGGCCGGTCGGCCGCGCGCAAGGCGTCGCCGCGGCGGCACAACAGGTCGTGAACGCCGACGCGCTGGGCGCGCAAGCGACGCTCGACGCCGTCGCGCGTGCGTTGCAGACGGTCCCGATTTCCGGCCTGTTCTGGTTCGACTCCGGAGGCCTGCTCAGCCAGCTACGCGACCTCGCGAGCGGGGCGTGAGATGAGCGGCGACGTTCGCGCGCGGTCGGACGGGCGAGCCGACGTGCGATCCGAGATCGCGCCCGACGCGATCGACGGTTCGTTCGTACCCCTGGCGCGCCGCGGTGTCGGGGCCGTCGTCGTCGACGGCGAGATCGTCCTCGGACTCGTCGCCGACGGCACGACCTACCTGCAGACCGCGGCGCTCAACGAGAGCGCGTCGATCGTCTGGCAGTGCTTCGACGGCTCCGGAACGATCGACGAGATCGCCGCCGATATCGCCACGGTGTTCGGTGCCGAGCCCGCGTCGGTGCAGGGCGACGTGGTGGCGCTGGCGCGCGCGGTCGGCGGAGCCGGCTTCCTCGTCGGCGTGAACGAGCCCGTCATCGACATCCGCGACGACATCTTCGCCGTCGAGGTCGGACATCCGTTCCCCGACTTCGCGGCCGTCGACGATCAGGGCGTGCCGTTCTCCCACGCGACGTTGCGCGGACACACGACACTGCTCGTGAGCTGGAGCGCGACCTGCGAGTTCTGTGCGCGCATCGCCGCCGATCTCGACGAGCTCGCGCCGGTCCTCGCCGACGCGAACATCGACATCGTGCGCCTCGTCACCGGGGACACCGTGGACGGTTTCGCGGGCTTGGGCACTCCGGTGGCGTACCTCGTCGACGGGCACGGACGGGTCGCGCAGCCCGCCGCGCTCGGCGCCCCGGCCGTCGTGTCCCTCGCCCGCCGGATCGCGTCGAAGTCGGTCTGAGCAGCCTGAGCCGTCAGCGTTCGACCCGACCGTGGCCCGGACGGATGCGGTTCGTCTCACCGTCGACGAGCATGAGGATCACGAGCCCGATCACCAGATCGACGACCGCGAGCTCACCCGCTTGCTTCACGGTCGGGCGGATCCCCGCCATGCGCGACGCCGCGGCGACGAGCACCGCGTGCGCGGCCGCAACCGGGAGGACCGATAACGCGGTCTTCGGCAGCTTGTCGAACATCGTCGGCGCCTCGAGCTTCAGCAGACGGAAGACCGGTTCGATCAGGAAGAGCGCGAGACACGTCACGCCCCCGATGACCGCGCTCCGGCGACCGACACCTTCGAACGCGGCGACCCACGCGAACACACCGACCGCCGCGTAGGAGCCGGTCGTGCCGAACGACGCGAGTGCCACCGGCCATCCCATCAGGATGAGCGGGAGGCACGCGCCGAGCAGCACGAGCGCGCGCTCGGTATCGGGCACGGTGGAGTACAGACCCACGACACTGATTGCGTAGAGCACCACCGACCATCCGGTCGCGTGATAGCGGTGATCGAAGTCGGCAACGAGCGTGCCGCCCACCGTGACCGTGACGACCACGAGGGTGCGGATCCAGCTCGCCGATGCCGAACCGGTCTGCGACGTGAGCACGAGCGCGCCGGGAATTGCGAGCCCGATGCCGACGACCACGAGCGGTCGCCACAACAGGGTGAGCAGCTCGGTCACGAAACCGGCCATGACGAGATAGACGAGGCCGTTCGTGACGTTGTGCGGCAAGACCTGCGAGTGCCGCGTTCCCCAGACGAACGCCAGGGTGATGAGCAGCCCGCCGATCGGCGCCGGTCGCCGGAAGCGAAAGACGCAGAACCACCCGACGGCCGCACCCGCGATCGCGCACGGGATGCCGGCCTGAAGGCCATGGCGGAACTCCGTTCTCGACACGATCGCGTGGAGCCCGATTGCGATCATGATAGGGCGGAGGCGCGCACCTCGTCGGCGTGGCGGTGCAGGGAACCGAGCACCCGGGTCACGGTGTCGATCTGCGCGTCGGCGAGCGAAGCGTAGATCGGCAGGCTCACCACTCTGCTCGCCACCGCGTCGGTCACCGGGAGGTCGTAAGGCTCGACATCGCGGTACGAGTGCTGACGGTGCACCGGCGGCGAGAAGTAGTTGCGGGTGTCGATGCCGTCGGCCCGCAGCGCGTCGACGACGGCGTCGCGTGAGAGGCCGAACGCGTCCTCGTCGATCGCAACGGTGAAGTCCTTGTACGTCGAGACGTCACGCGGGTCGACCACCTGCGCGGCGACACCCGGCAGCTCTGCCAGGCCGTTGCGGTAGCGGTCGACGACGCGGCGGCGCTCGACGAGTCGCGCGTCGAGACCGCCGAGCGACTCGAGCGCGATCGCGGCGTGCAGCTCCGACATTCGCGCGTTGAGCCCGACGAACCGCGTGTCGTAGTCGCCGGGATTGCCGTAGTCGCGCCCGATGCGGATCTGCTCGGCCAACGCCGCGTCGCCGGTCGCAACGACGCCACCCTCGCCCGCGACCACGACCTTGGTCGGGCTCAGGCTGAACACCTCGGCGGTGCCGAACCCTCCGATCGCGCGGTCGGCGTGACGCGAGCCGAACGCGTGGGCAGCGTCGAAGACGAGCGGGATCCCGGCGTGCGCCACGATGCCGTCGAGCTCGTCGATCGCGCACGGCGCCCCGAAGACATGGGTTGCGAGCAGCGCGCCGGCACCGTCGATGCGGCTCTTCGCGGAGGCCGGATCGACCTGGAACGACGCGGGATCGCACTCGACGAACCGGGGCTCGAGCCCGTTCCAGGCGACCGCGTGCGCGGAGGCGGAGAAGGTGAAGCTCGGGAGCACGACCGGGCCGTTCGGTTCGAGCGCGCGGAGCACGAGCATCAAGCCCGCCGTGCACGACGACACCGCGATCACGTGCGCGACGCCCAATCGCTGCGCCGCCCGCTCCTCGAACTCGCGCACGAGCGCGCCGTTGGTCAGCATCCCGCGTTCGTACGACGGCGCGAACCGGGCCACGACCCGTTCGAGATCGGGAACGCTGGGCCGGACGAACGCCAAGCCGTCGGGAAAGGCCGGCTCACCACCGAGGACCGCGGGCCGGCTCATCCGATCCCGAGCCCCGCCGCTCTCATTCGGCGAAACGTATCACCCGAATTTCCGGGCGATCAGTACCCGTAGCCGCCCGTCGTGGTCGTCGCCGCCGCGGCAGGCACGGTCGTCGCGGTCGGCGCCGGCGTTCCACCCGACGGCGCAGCCGACGACTTCACGATGTGCCAGGTGCCGCCGAAGCTCGCGATGCCCTCGCCGTTCGCAGTGCCCGCAGCCTTGTCGCCGGAGAAGTAGTACAGCGGCAAGCCGTTCTCGGTGACCTGCGTGCCGCCACCCGCCGACACCGTGGCCAAGCCGGTGACGCCCGAGGCGCCGCTGGCCGTCGTCGACCCGGACGCGAGCAGGAGCGGTGGCCAGAAGGTCAGGCACTGACCGGTGCACGCAACGGCTTTCCCGCTCGCATCGGTCAGCGTGTAGACGGTGTTGCCCGTGCCGCCGACGAGCACCGTGCCGAGCGTCGCGTTGCTCGCGGTCTTGACATCGGCCGCGGTCGCCGCTGTTGTCGTCGGCGCCGCGGTCGAGTTGCTCGTTGACGGCTGCGCTCCCGCACTTGCGGTCGAGCTCGACGATCCGCATGCCGCAAGCAGCACCACCGCGGCCGCCGCCACCACAAACCCCACACCGCTCAACTTCACTCGTTGGCTGCTCACGGAACGACCTCTCAGCTCTTGGCTCCACACTCGAGGAGGAAATACGTTCGCCCGTCCGTTCCGGTTCACGGTAGGTCTTCTCCTCCTACGTCACGCGGCCACCACCATGGGCGAGACGCCGGCGTCGGGTTCTCGCGGTGCTGATGTCGCGACCGTTCTTGATCACCGCCGTCCGGAACGCCTCACCCAGCTGCTTCCGCACCCACCTCGCGTTCACCGGCCCGACCCCGGGGATCTCACACCGCTCCCCCGCAACCGCGTTCCCACGCACCAACGCCGCGTGGTCGATCACCACATGCACACTCGTCGCCGCGCGCTTCCTCTTCGCGCCGCTCGCCTCGGCGTTGCCTTCGACCACCAGGCCGGCGAGCGCGTCGGCCGCGTACGCGTCATGCGACTCGTGCTCACCCGATCTCCGACGCTGCCGGAAGATCCGCTGCACCTCCGCGTCGAGCACCGCCTTCACCGGTCCGCCGACCTCCGGAGCGAGCCGGAACCGACCTTCGATCATCCCGTCCTCGGCCGTCCACGCCCGAAACCGGCGCGCCCGATGCTGACGCGCCCGACGCTTCTCCGGATCCTCCACCGCCGCACGAGCGCGGATGCACTCGTCTCTCAGCGGCACCATCCCGGCCTTCGCCGCCGCGAGCAGCTTCTCCTCAGCTTCCGGATTCCGTGCCGCGGCACCCGCGATCAGCTGTACCTGGCGACCCGACAACCGACCCTCGCGCACCTGCGCTGCCGTCGCCGGAAGCTGTTCGAGCTTCACCGCGGTGCGCAACACCCGGTGTGCCTCGCCCGTCCCTACTCCGACGACACGTGCGTAGAACTGCGCCGCATCGCAATCGCCACTCGGCACATACGCGGACGTCTCCGCAACGCGCCTCGCCGCCTCTGCCAACAACCCCTCGGTCAAGCGCCGGATCACGCCCAACACCGCGACGACGCGAACTGCCCCCTCACCCGAGAGCGCGTCAGGCTCGAACTCGCCCGCCAAGCTCTCCAACGTCACGCGCAGGTTCATCAATGCGTCGAACATGACTGCATCGTACGCGAAGGGTGTGACACTGAAACTCTGGATCCGACCAATGATCTCCGGCGGTTTCTCGCCTGCCGAACCGCTCGACTGAAGGCTTTCGCACGACGAACGCGGACCCGGGACGCGGTTCAACCACCCATGCAGGACCGTCTCCGATGAGAGCGGCGACCGGCCCAGATGCCGCTACGAGCGCGCCTCCACAAACAAGCTGGCCGCATCCGGTATCTGCGGCTCACTGCTCCACCTGACGAGGCAAGCCGCCGCCCAACTCCACGCGAATCCCTCCTCCGGATGACGCCGGGAGCCGAGAGCAATAAGGTGGATCCGTCGCCTCTTCGCTCAAGGGAGCTCGCCATGTCGTCCGACAAGCCCAGCTATCTCGGGTTGCTCAACGCCGTGGCCGTCGCCGAGTCGAACGCACACGAGTATCTCGAGGCGTGGATCGCGGTGACTCCGAGCCCCGAGGTGTGCGCGGTCCTGCGCACCGTCTCGGCGCGCGAAGGCGAGCACGGCATGAGCTTCGCGAAGCGGATCAACGAGCTCGGTTACGACGTGCGGCGCAAGCCCGACCCGGACCACCAGAAGCGGCTCGAGACCGCGGGCGCGACCGACTGCACCGACCTGCAGAAGATGAAGGCACTCGGTCTGCACCGGCTCGATTCCGGCAACCAGCCCGACATCTTCGACAAGTTCTTCAACGACCACTCGATCGACATCCGCACCGGCGAGCTGCTCGGGCGCTACATCGCGGAAGAGCGCGACACCGCCCGCCTGCTGCGCCACTGCTACCAGCTGCTCAAGGCCGCGGCGCACGCCGGCGACGAGCCCGCAACGGCGACCGACGACCGGCTCGGTGTCCTCGAGGAGAAGATCGACACCGTGTGCCGTGCCGTCGAGGAACTGCGCCAGATCGTGTGCGCCCAGTCGATGCCGGCGACCGCCAAAGTGGCGAAATAGCCGCGAGCGGCGGCACAAGCCCGGCGAATTGGATCAATTCCCCAGGGCGTCCGGTCGATGAAGTGGAGTGCCCGACGACCGTTCGTGTAGCCCCGCCGCGCTCGACGAGACGGCCTGGCTCGCGACCGTGGCAACGTCGTTGCCGGATGCCGTCCTGGTCATCGACGCGCAGGCACGGGTGCGCTGGGCCAATCGCGCCGCCGAACGCGTCTTCGCGATGCCGATCGAGGAGGCCATCGGCGCGAACGGCCTCGACTTCATCCATCCCGACGACCTGCAGCTCGCTGCGCTCGCCATCGCGAGCGTGCAGACGAAGGACGTCGGGTCGCTGCTCGAGCTGCGCGTGCGCAGCGGGAACGGCTGGCGCCTGGTCGAGATGATCGGTGCGCCCCTCGGCGACGAGCTCCTCCTCTGCATCCGCGACCTCACCGAGCGCCGCCGTTGGGAGATCGCGGGTGACGAAGTCGCGAGGTTCCGCTCGCTGATGCAGAACTCCGCGTCGATCACGATGCAGCTGACGAGCGCCGGCGTGGTGACCGCGTCGTCCGGTGGACTGACCCGGATCCTCGGCCACGACCAAGAGCAGCTCGAAGGCCGGCCGCTGCTCGACATCGTCGACGAGGGTGATCACGCGGTGCTCAAGGCCGCACTGCGCGAGGTGAGGCGTCCGCGTCGCGGCTCCGCGCCACCACCGGTCACCGTCGATGTGCGCCTGCGTCACGTCAGTCGCGAGCCCATCCCGTTCGCGCTGACGATCGCCAACCTGCTCGAAGACCCGACCGTCGAAGCGCTCGTCGCGACGGGTCACGACATCTCCGATCGCGTCCGCGCGGTCGGAGAGCTCCGCGCGACCAACTCGGTGCTCGCGGCCACGCTCGAATCAACGGCCGACGGCATCCTCGTGGTCGACGTCGCCGGGAACATCACGAGCCTCAACTCCCGCTTCGTCGAGATGTGGCGACTCCCTCCGGAGACGTTGACGGCGCGCGACCACTCCGCGGCGTTGACGCCGGTCCTCGACCAGTTGTGCGACCCTCCGGCCTTCATCGCGAAGATCCAGGAGCTCTACGCCGACCCGCACGCCCAGAGCCACGATCTCCTCGAGTTCAAGGACGGCCGCGTCTTCGAGCGCGACTCCCTCCCCCAGCACATCGGTGGTGAGGTCGTCGGGCGGGTCTGGAGCTTCCGGGATGTCACCGAGCACCGGCGCCTGCAGAGCGAGCTGATCCATCAGGCGTTCCACGATCCGTTGACGGGGTTGGCCAACCAGGCGCTGTTCCGCGACCGCGTCGACCACGCGACGACACGGTTGCAACGGCACGGCGGACAGCTCGCGGTGCTGTTCATCGACCTCGACGACTTCAAGACCGTGAACGACAGCCTCGGGCACTCCGCCGGCGACGATCTGCTCAGAATCGTCAGCGAGCGGCTCACGAGCTGCCTGCGCCAGGGCGACACCGCGGCGCGGCTCGGCGGCGACGAGTTCGCGGTGCTCATCGACGATCTCGACGACGTCGAGGTGGCGAACGTCATCGCCGCCCGCATCCTCACGACGCTGCAGGAGCCGGTCGTCCTCGGTTCGAAGCAGATCTCCGCGACGGCGAGCATCGGCATCGCGTTCGGCTCCGAGGGCTCGCGCGCCGACGACATGCTCCGCAACGCGGATCTCGCGATGTACACGGCCAAGGGCAGCGGCAAGAACTGTGTCCGCCGGTTCGAGCACGCGATGCACCTCGCCGCGGTCGAGCGGCTCGACCTCGAGGTCCATCTGCGCGGCGCGGCCGAGCGGGGTGAGCTCGTGATGCACTACCAGCCGATCTACGAGCTGCGCACCCATCGGATCGCCGGGTTCGAAGCACTCGTCCGCTGGCAACACCCCGAGCGGGGCCTGCTCGGCCCGATGTCGTTCATCCCCTTCGCCGAGGCGGGCGGGCTCATCGACGAGATCGGGAACCACGTCTTGCTCACGGCGTGCGAGGAGGCCAGCGGTTGGAGCCGTGCGCTGCGCGGCGCGGCCGCGCCCGCGATCAGTGTGAACGTCTCGCCCCGCCAGCTGCTCGACGCCGACCTGCCGGAGCGGGTTGCGGCCCTCCTCGACCGGTGCGGGCTCGACCCCGCCCGGCTGATCCTCGAGATCACCGAAGGCGCGCTCATCAAGGACCCCGATGCCGCCGCTGCGAAACTGACGAGCCTCAGCCAGCTCGGCGTGCGCCTCGCCGTCGACGACTTCGGAACCGGCTACTCGTCGCTTGCCTACCTGCAGCAGTTCCCGATCGACATGTTGAAGATCGACCGCTCGTTCGTGAACGACATGATCGTCGACGAGCAGTCGAGCCAAAGCCGCGTGACGAAGGACGGTTCGCCGCCGGGCTCGCTGGCCGCGGCGATCGTGCAGATCTCGCACACGCTGGGTCTCGTCCCGATCGCGGAGGGCGTGGAGAACCAGGCCCAGGCCGACGCACTGAGCGCGCTCGGATGCGACCTCGCGCAGGGCTTCCACCTCGGCCGCCCCGCCGACGCCAACGCAACGCTCGCCCTGGTGTTGGAGAGCGCTCGGACGGCAGGCGTCACTGCCGCGTGACGCGCGCGTCACCGGAAAACACTGCGCGTGATGTGCCTTCAGCCGCACCGCGTGACGGTCGAAGATCAAGTGCAGATTTGTGCCCCGCGTGCCGATGTGGTGACCAGTTGCCACCGATATCAGGCCCAGACCCCGCGTGATGTCTCGACAGCCTTCAGGAGGCGTGCATGTCGGACTCTGCGGCGGACGTCGACGACATCGTCGATGCCAAGGTCTTGTTGGGAGTTCTGGCGCAACTGCGCGAGGGTGACTTCACGGCGCGCATGCCACTCGAGTGGACGGGCGTCGCGGGCAAGGTGGCCGACGGCCTGAACGAAGTGATCATCGCCAATCAGGCGCTGGGTTCCGAGCTCGCGCGAGTGAGCGAAGTGGTCGGCAAGCAGGGCAAGCTCTCGCAACGCGTCGCGCTCAGCGGATGGACGCAGAGCTGGTCGGGAAGCATCGACTCGATCAACAGCATGATCGACGATCTGGTGCGACCGACCATCGAGATGCAACGCGTCATCGGCGCGGTGGCCGACGGCGACTTGAGCAAGAAGGTCTCGGTCGACGTCCAGGGCGAGATGCTCGAGTTGAAGAACACGATCAACGCGATGGTCGATCAGCTCAACGGGTTCATCTCCGAAGTGACGCGCGTCGCGCGGGAGGTCGGAACCGAAGGAAAGCTCGGACAGGCGGCCGCGGTGACCATCGAGGTCGGTGGTGTCTGGAAGGACCTCACCGACAACGTCAACCTGATGGCCGGCAACCTGACCGGCCAGGTGCGAAACATCGCCGAGGTGACCACCGCGGTCGCGAACGGCGACCTGAGCAAGAAGATCTCGATCGACGTGAAGGGCGAGTTTCTCGAGCTCAAGAACACCGTCAACGCGATGGTCGATCAGCTCAACGCGTTCGCGGGGGAAGTGACACGAGTCGCCCGCGAGGTCGGCGTGGAGGGGCGGCTCGGGGGCCAGGCGCAGTCGAAGGAGGTCGCGGGCGTCTGGAAGGACCTCACCGACAATGTCAACCAGTTGGCCGCGAACCTCACGAACCAGGTGCGCGCCATCTCCGATGTCGCGACCGCGGTGACCGAGGGCGACCTCACGCGACAGGTGCGCGTCGAGGCGAGCGGCGAGGTCGCCGTCTTGAAGGACAAACTCAACGAGATGATCCGCAACCTGCGCGAGACGACACGCGAGAACGTCGAGCAGGACTGGCTGAAGACGAACCGTGAGCGCTTCACGCGCATGCTGCAGGGCCAGCGCGATCTCGCGGCGGTGTCGAGCATGATCCTCTCCGAGCTCGCGCCGCTCGTCTCGGCCCAACACGGTGTCTTCTATTCGATGACGAGCCCACCCGACGGCGACGAGCCGGTGCTCCAGCTCCAGGCCGGTTACGGCTACGAGGAGCGCAAGCGGCTCTCGACCTCGTTCCGGATCGGCGAAGGCCTCGTCGGTCAGTGCGCCAAGGAGAAGAAGCGGATCCTGCTCACCGACGTGCCCGGCGACTATGTGAAGGTCAACTCGGGACTCGGCGAATCGGCTCCGCTCAACATCATCGTGCTGCCGGTGCTGTTCGAAGGGTCGGTGCGGGCCGTGGTGGAGCTCGCGTCGTTTTCACCGTTCAGCGTCACGCACCAGGCGTTCCTCGACCAGCTCCCCGAGAGCATCGGCCTCGTGCTCAGCACCATCGAGGCGAACACGGCAACCGAGAACGCGCTCGAGCAGTCGCAGTCGCTCGCCGAGGAGCTCCGCTCCCAGCAGGAGGAGCTGCGCGAATCGAACGCCGACCTCGAGCGGCAGGCACGGTTGCTCGCGGAGCAGAACATCGAGGCCGAGCAGCGCAACCAGGAGATCGAGCAGTCGAAGCGCCTCGTCGAAGAGAAGGCCGGCCAGCTCGCGGTGTCGTCGAAGTACAAGTCGGAGTTCATCGCGAACATGTCGCACGAGCTGCGCACTCCGCTGAACAGCCTCTTGATCCTCGCGCAGCAGCTCGAAGACAACCCCGATCACAACATGACCGACACCCAGGTCGAGTACGCAAGCGTCATTCACGCGTCGGGCAACGAGCTGCTGACGTTGCTGAACGGCATCCTCGACCTCGCCAAGGTCGAGTCGGGCACGGTCACGGCCGAGATGGCCGACGTGTCGGTGCGCGAGCTGCGCGGCGGTCTCCTCCGCGAGTTCGAACAGGTCGCGCAAGGACGCGGTCTCGAGTATTCGATCGACCTCGCAGCCGACTGCCCCGCGACGTTCGTCACCGATTCGCAGCGCCTGCGCCAGATCCTCAAGAACCTGCTCGCCAACGCGTTCAAGTTCACCGAGCACGGCCACGTGCACGTGCAGGTCGGTCTGGCCGACAGCGGGTGGAGCAAGGAGACCGAATCGCTGGTGACGGCGGCCTCCGTCGTCGCGATCGCGGTCAGCGACACCGGCATCGGCATCGGCCGCGACCAGCAGCATCGCATCTTCGAAGCGTTCGCGCAGGGCGACGGCACCACCGCACGCGTGTACGGAGGAACCGGCCTCGGCCTCTCGATCAGTCGCGAGCTCGTTGCAATGCTCGACGGTGAGATCACGGTCAGCAGCTCGCCCGGTCAGGGCAGCACCTTCACCGTCTATCTCCCGCTCGGCCCGACCGCGCCAGTGTTGGCCGTGATCACCGACATCGCGACGCCGACGAACGCGTTCCCGGGCGCACTCGTCACGGCCGTCGAGACGAACGGCAACCAACCCGCCGAGCCGCGCGAACAACGCCGTCCGAACGGGCTCGAAGTCAGCGCGATCGCCGGAGTCAAGGTCCTGCTGGTCGACGACGACTTCCGCAACATCTTCGCCCTCTCGGCGCTGCTCGAACGCGGGCACGCCGACGTCGTCGTCGCCGAGAGCGGGCTCGACGCGATCGCCGTGCTGGAGCGCACGCCCGGCGTCTCGATCGTGTTGATGGACATCATGATGCCGGTCATGGACGGGTACGAGACGATCGTGGCGATCCGCCAGATCGAGCAGTTCAAGAACCTCGCGATCATCGCCGTCACCGGCAAGGTCGTTCCCGGTGAGCGCCAGCGCTGCATCGATGCCGGTGCCGACGACTACGTCCCGAAGCCGGTTGACACCGCCGAGCTCCTCGCGGCCCTCAGGCCGTGGCTGCCGACACCTGCGCCCGCACTGGCCGGCCCATGAGCGCGCGCGTCCCGATCCTGCTGGTCGACGACAACCCGACGAAGCGGCTCGCGCTGAAGGCTGCGCTCGCGCCGCTCGGTTGCTCGATCGTCGAAGCCGGTTCCGGACGCGAAGCCTTGCGGTGCGTCATGGCGAACGACTTCGCGGTCATCCTGCTCGACGTCTGCATGCCGGTCATGGACGGGTTCGAGACCGCGGCACTCATCCGGCAGCGGCAGCGGTCGGAGATGACCCCGATCATCTTCATCACCGCACTCGGCAGTGACGAGATCCCCGACGCCGACCTGTACGCCGCCGGCGCGGTCGACTTCATCTTCGCCCCGGTTCCGCCCGACCAGCTCAGGGCGAAGGTCTCGGTGTTCGGGAACATCTTCACCAAGGCCGAAGCGCTCGCGAGTCGCGCTCGCGAGGTGCAGGCGTCGGCCGACCAGCTGCGCTTCCTGACCGAGGCGGCGCCCATCGGGATATTCCAGACCGACGCGAACGACCGCTACGTGTACACCAACCCGCGGTGGAGCGAGATCACCGGCGTGCCGACCGAGCAGGCGGCCGGCAGCAAGTGGGGCAGCACGATGTTCTCGAGGACGCTCGACGGCACGAGCGTCGGGTTGGCCGACACTGATGTCGACGAAGGCGAGATCATTCACCGGATCGAGATCGAGGTCCCGGGTTCGACGCCGCGCGTTGTCGTCGTGACCTCGAAGGTGATCCCCGACGCGGCCGGCGGCGCCTCCGGACGAGTCGGGACGCTCGCGGACGTCACGGCCGAAGTCGCAGTCGAAACTGCCCTCTCGGAAGCCCGCGACAAGGCGACCGAGGCGTCACGGTTGAAGTCCGACTTCCTGGCCAACATGAGTCACGAGATCCGCACGCCGATGAACGGCGTCATCGGCATGACCGACCTCCTCCTCGAAACCGACCTCGACGCGCGCCAGCACGACTACGCGCAGACCGTGCGCAACTCGGGCGAGGCGTTGCTCACCATCATCAACGACATCCTCGACTTCTCGAAGGTCGAAGTCGGCAAGCTCGAGATCGAAGACATCGAGTTCAACCTGCGCGGCATCGTCGACGACGTGGTCGCGCTGTTGTCGGGCCCGGTTCAGAGCAAAGGACTCGAGCTCGTCTCGATCGTGGAGAACGCGGTTCCGGTCGTCGTCAGCGGCGACCCGGGTCGCGTGCGCCAGGTGCTCACCAATCTCATCGCCAACGCGATCAAGTTCACCGCGACCGGTGAGATCGTCATCCGAGTGGCGGTCGACGAGACCGATGACGCCGACTCCGTCGTCCGGTTCTCGGTCGCCGACACGGGAGTCGGCATCGCGGCCGACCAGCTCGAGAGCGTCTTCCAACCGTTCGTCCAGGCCGACAGCTCCACCTCGCGCAAGTACGGCGGAACCGGGCTCGGACTCGCGATCAGCAGCCAGCTGGTCGCGCTCATGGGCGGTGACTGCGGTGTCTCCAGCCGCATCGGCGAAGGCAGCAACTTCTGGTTCACGATCCGCGTGCACGCCGACGCCGCGCAGGACACCTACGGGCAGCTCTCGCGCGACGCCGATCTCGACGGCGTGACCGCGCTGATCGTCGACGACAACGCAACCCAGCGCAAGGTGATGTCGGAGTACCTGACCGACTGGGGGATGGCCGTGACGACTGCCCCCTCCGGCGAGGCGGCCCTGAGGGCAATGCGCAGCGCGGCGACGCGCGGCGAACCGTTTGCCGTGGCACTCCTCGACCGGGCGATGCCCGACATGGACGGGCTCGAGCTCACGAACGCGATCGTGATGGAGCCCGCGCTGACGGCCCGCCTCGTTCTCATCAGCGCGTTGGGCCAAGAAGATGATCTCGGCAGCGTCGCCGACTGCGGCATCTTCGCGTCGGTCTCCAAGCCACTGCGCCGCGAGGACCTTCACACGTGCCTGCGCGTCGCGCTGGGCCTGGAGAGAGTCGACAGCCCCACGCACGTGGTCGCGCCGTGGAGCGCGGAGTCGGGAGCACCGGAAGCGGGCCGGTTGCTGCTCGCCGAGGACAACCTCATCAACCAGAAAGTCGCGGTCGCGATGTTGTCGGCGGCCGGCTACCGCGTCGACACCGCGATCGACGGCGCCGCCGCGGTTCGGACCGCTGCGAAGCAGCACTACGACGCGATCCTCATGGACGTCCAGTTGCCGGAGCTGAACGGCTACGAAGCGACCGCGGCGATCCGGGCCGCCGAAGGCTCCGACCGGCACACGCCGATCATCGCCATGACGGCCGGCGCCCGTCGCGAAGATCGCGAGCGCTGCATCGCGGAGGGCATGGACAGCTATCTCGCGAAGCCCGTGAGCAAGGACGCACTGCTCGCGCTCGTCGCGCGATCGGTGCGGTGCGAGCGGATCAGAAACACACAACCGCCGCTCGTCGGGCACACGGCCGCCCCGGAGATGACCATCGACCCCGCCGTGCTCGACGAGCTGCGCGTGATCGGCACCGCGACGCAGCGCGACTTCGTCGGCGAGCTCGTGGCCGACTTCGTGCACGAGACCGAGCTCCGTCTCGTCGAGCTGCGCACGGCGGTCGAGGTCGGCGACGCGATCGCGGTCCGTCGCCTCGCGCACGCCATCAAGGGCAGCGGCGGTCAGCTGGGTGGCCGGCGCCTCGCATTGTCATGTGGTCGGCTGGAACGGAAGGCCGCGAGTGGGCGCCTGACCGAAGCCAAGCTCGACCTTCGCGAGGTCGAGTTCGACTACCGGGAGCTGCGGCTCGCGCTCACCCGGCTGCTCACTCCGGTCGAACGGCACGCGCGGTCGGATCAGCATGCCTGAGCGCGCGGCGCCGCCCCTCCAGATCCTGCTGGCCGAGGATCACCCCGTCGCGCGGCGCGTCGCGACCGTCATGCTCGAGCACCTCGGCTTCAGTGTCGACGTCGTGAGCGACGGAGCCGAAGCGGTGCGCGCCGCGACGGCGACACGGTATGAGGCCATCCTCATGGACTGTCAGCTTCCGACCATCGACGGGTACCAGGCGACCGCGTCGATCCGGCATCTCGAGGGAACCGGTCGCCGCACGCCGATCATCGCCGTAACGGCGTCGGACGACCCGACCGAGCCGACCCGCTGCCTGGGCGCGGGCATGAACGAGTGCCTCATCAAACCCCTGAGGCTGCAGACACTCGCAACCGCGTTGACGCGCTGGTCGAACGCCGGATCAGCCGTCGCCTCCGCAGGAGCGATCGAGTTGGGAGCGCCCGCCATCACGACGCGCGCCGCCGACGTCGACGTCGCCGTCCTCGACGCCGAGATCATCGAACGGCTCGGAAGTGTCGGCCGCGCCGCGGGTCAGGACCTCGTCGGCCAACTGACCGTCCTCTTCCTCGACGACGCCGCGATCTACCTCGCCGCGATGCGCGCCGCATTTGCCCGCGACGACGCCGCGGAGATGGGGCGGTCGGCGCACACGCTTCGCGGTGCCGGCGCCAACCTCGGTGCGACGTACCTCGCCCAACTCTGCGCCACCCTGATCACGAACGGCAAGGGCGGCTACCTCACCGATGGCGGGGCGCTCCTCGACGACATCGAAGTCGAGCTCGAGCGCGTGCGCGCCGCGCTGGGATCACTAGGGCGGGGATCATGAAGGTCCTCGTCACCGACGACGACGCCACGTCGCGACTCATTGCGCAGACCGCACTGCGAGCGCTCGGCCATGAGTGCATCACCGCGAGCGACGGCACCGCGGCGTGGGAGGCGTTCATCGCGAACATGCCCGACGTCGTGGTCAGCGACTCGATCATGCCCGGCCTGAGCGGGCTCGAGCTCTGCCGCAACATTCGTGAGCATCCGGTCGGCGGCTACACGTACTTCATCATGGTCACGAGCCAAGGCGGCCTCGACGAGATCCTCGAAGGCATGAGCGCAGGCGCCGACGACTACCTCGTCAAGCCGCTCGACCTCGACGATCTCCAGGCCCGTCTCATCGCCGCGGCGCGCGTCACCGCGCTGCACCGGCAACTGTCACAGCAGCGTTCCGAGCTCGAGGAACTGAACGAAGAGCTCGCCGCCATCGCGCGGCGCGACCCACTGACGGGGCTCGGGAACCGCCGCGCGCTGCGCGAGTACCTCGACCTCTTCGAGGGACGCGTCGCGCGCTACGGGCACCGGTACTGCATGGCGCTGCTCGACGTCGACCACTTCAAGTCGTACAACGACACCTACGGACACCAGGCTGGCGACGAGATCCTCAGGACCGTCGCCGCGCAGCTGAGCGATCAGGCGCGCGCCGGCGACTCGCTCTACCGGTACGGCGGCGAAGAGTTCTTGTGCATCTTTCCCGAGCAGTCGCTCGAGACGGGGACGATCGCGGTCGAGCGCATGCGCCGCGCGATCGAGGCGCTTGCCATCCCCCATCCCGAAAGCCCGACGGGTGTCCTCACGATCAGCGCGGGAATCGCAATGCTCGATCCCGACCACACGCCGTCGGCCAGCGGCGCGGTCAAGCAGGCCGACGAGGCGCTCTACCGGGCCAAGCAACTGGGCCGCAATCGCGTCGTGCAGGTTGCCGTCGCGACGCGCTAACACGTAGGTGTTTCTTAGCTGAGCTTCAGCTTCGTGTTGTTGTGTAAGCCCCGTGTTTCACCTTGCGTACATCTGGCGGGAGCTCCGGCGTCGACTCGGGCGCACGATCCTCACCGCGCTCGGGCTCGCGATGGGCGTCGGACTGGTCATCGGGATCATCGGGATCTCGCAAGGACTGTCCGACGCGCAGAACAACGTCCTCGCACCGCTGAAGACGGTCGGCACCGACATCCTCGTCACCAGAGTCGACGGTGCCACCGCCACGACCACCGGTTCGGGAACGAGCAGCTCGACCGCGCCAACCACGACGTCGACGACTGTGGCGGGACGCGGCGGCTTCGCCGGTCGCGTGCCGGGCGGCGCGGCCGCGGGCGCGTCTGACACCGGCGGTGGTGGCGGCTTCTTCGCGCTCGGCGGGGGCGGCGGCGGTGCGGGCGGCGGCGGGAGCGCGAACAACAATGTCGTCACCGATCTCTCGAAGCTCGGGAAGGCCGGAACCAAGTTCACGCACGACTTCTTCTTGTCGGCGACCTACCTGAGCTTCCCGCAGAGCGCCGTCACCGACGTTGCGAAGCTCCCGGGAGTCACGAGCTCGGTGCCCGGGCTCGTGCAGCTCGTCGAGCACGAGACCGGCACGGTGCCGAACATCGTCACGTCGATCAAGACCGGCGGGCAGACCTACACGCAGACGACACGTCCGGCCCCGTTGACCACCGCCGAACGCCAGGCGTTCCAGGAGTGCCTCGCGGCGAAGGGCGTCACCATCGGCCGCCGCGGCGGCGGTACCGACGGCGGCGGTACGGGTGGCGCGGGCGCGGGCCCCGGGGGCGGCGGCGGGTTCGTCTGCGGCGGCGGCAACCCGGCCTTCGAAGACTGCCTCCCGGCGCGGTTCCAGCAGTTCGAGGCCCAGTTCACGGTGCCGTTGCCGACGATCCAGCAGGTCGTGAACCCGCCGTCGACCGACATCACGAACACCTCCTACACCGCGGCCGGCGTCGACCCCGCGCACCCCGACGTCGGCCTCATCACCGCCGCGCAGGTGACGCAAGGGGCGTGGTTCTCGAAGACCGGCGGCAACGAGGTGCTGGTCAACGTCGGCTACGCGAGCACCAAGAAGCTCGCGGTCGGCGCAACCCTTCCGATCAACGGCACGCAGTACAAGATCGTCGGTCTCGTGAAGCCGACGCTGGCCGGCAACACGTTCGACGTGTACTTCCCGCTCGACGCGATCCAGAAGCTCGCATCGAAGCAGAAGCGCGTCACGCAGATCCTGGTCAAGGCGAACAGCTCCGGCGCTGTCGACAAGGTTGCCGCGGAGATCCGAAAGCAACTGCCGGGTGCCGAGGTGGTGACGTCGAAGAGCCTCGCCGATCAGGTGACCGGGAGCCTGGCCGACGCGAAGAGCCTCTCCGACCGGCTCGGCGGTGCGCTCGCCGTCATCGTGCTGATCGCCGCGTTCATCATCGCCGCGCTCCTCACGCTCGCGTCGATCGGCAAGCGCGTGCGCGAGATCGGGACGCTGCGCGCGATCGGCTGGTCGAAGGCGCGCGTCCTGCGCCAGCTCCTCGGCGAGACGCTCGGGATCGCAATCGTCGGCGGCGCGCTCGGCCTGCTCGTCGGGTTCGGAGTGTCCGAAGCGGTCCACGCGGCCTCGCCGTCGTTGAAGGCCACGACCGACGCCGGCGCGTTCTCGGGCTCGAAGTTCTCGACCCTCTTCGGCCAGGACGCGACGGCGACCCAGACGTCGACCGTCAAGCTCAGCGCGCCCTTGCATCCTTCGACGCTGTTACTCGGGCTCGTGTTCGCGCTCATCGGCGGCCTGTTCGCCGGTCTCGTCGGCAGCTGGCGAGCCGCGCGTCTCGCGCCCGCCACGGCACTGCGGGACCTCGGATGACCACCACCAGCGCACTCGCAGACGGCAAGACGGGCGTGCTGTACGACCTCCGCGGCGCCGAGCGCGCGTACCGCACCGGCGGCGGCGTCGTGAACGCGTTGCGACCGATCAACCTGTCGATCGGCACCGGCGAGTTCCTGGCGGTCGAGGGACCGAGTGGCTCGGGAAAGAGCATGCTCCTCCGGCTGCTCGGCGCGCTCGACCGACCGACCGGCGGTTCCCTCGTCTTCGACGGCCGCGAGCTCTCCGACTTCAACGACCGCGCGCTCACCCGCGTGCGCTCGCGCGACATCGGTTTCGTCTTCCAGTCGTTCAATCTCATCCCGACCCTCAGCGCCGCCGAGAACGTCGAGGCCGCGATGGTTCCGATCCGAAGCGGGCGCCGGGCCCGGCGCGCGCGCGTCGCCGAGCTGCTCGAGCAGAGCCCGCGCGCCACGCACCTGCCGTCACGGCTCTCGGGCGGTGAGCAGCAACGCGTCGCGATCGCACGCGCGCTCGCGAACGAGCCGCGCGTGATCCTGGCCGACGAACCGACCGGCAACCTCGACAGCGCGACCTCTGACGAGGTGGTCCGGACGCTGCAGGAGCTGTCGGCGCAGCACGGCGTGACGGTCATCGTCGTCACCCACGCCGAGGAAGTGGCCCGACACGCGGCCCGCCGCATCCGCCTGCGCGACCGTCAGGTGATCACCACTGGCGAGGGGTAGTCCGCCGCGGCCCCGGCAGGGTGCCGCCGCCTTCGGTAACGTGCGTGGTGCGTCGCTCACTGGGGGTGGCGTCGGGGGTGGAACCAATGCGCCGCTCAAGAGTCGTCGGGGCGTCCGTCGTTGCCGTGTTGGCCGTCGGGCTCGTCCCGCCGGTCGCGGGAACCGCGGCGTCGTCGGCCGCAACCGCACCGAAGGCAAAGGCGGCGTTCACCGCCGGTGCCGCGGTCGCGACCATCACGCCACCCGCGTTCGGTGCCGTGCACAACGATCCCGCGCACTGCGCGCCCGCGCCCGGATCCCCGCCAGCCGATGGACCGCGCCGCTTCGCGTACGAGGAGGCCTACGTCGACCAGGCCGGCGTCGGCACGTACCAACTCGGCGACCCGTTCGTCGACTGCAACGGGAACGGTCGCTGGGACGGCATCCTCCTCGGCGGCGGCGGCGACTCACCCCGGTTCGCGACAACGGTCGCCGACGCGGTCACCGCGCGTGCGCTCGTCGTGGCGAACGGTCAGCAGACAATCGCCGTCGAAGTGCTCGACCAGGAAGGCCTGTTCAACGTGTACCAGGCGCAGATCCGCGCCAAGGTGCTCGCCGACGGCTACCACCTCGACGGCATGTTCATCTCCGCGACGCACGACGAGTCGTCGCCCGACACGCTCGGCATCTCCGGTGTGAGCCAGACGACATCGGGCGTCGACGCGTACTACGTCGCGTATCTCGTGAAGCAGTCGGCGAAGGCAATCGAGCAGGCCTACGACGCGCGGCGCCCTGCGCACATCAAGTACGCGGAGGCGATCGAGCCCGCCGATCTCCGGCAGTGCTTCTCGTCGTACCCGTTCGTCGACGATCAGCTGATGCCGTCGCTGCAGGCCGTCGGGACGGATGGAAAGGTGATCGCAACCCTCGGCGACGTGAGCCAGCACACCGAGTCGTTGGGATTCAACTCCGACCCCGAGCAGCGCAACTGGATCACCTCCGACTGGCCGCACTTCTTCCGCACCGAGCTCGAGCACCGCTACGGCGGCGTCGGCATCGAGATGGCCGGCTCGGTCGGGAGCAACGAGACGCCGCAGGTGTTCTCGGCGCCGATCTCGCGCGTTCCCCAGCAGTTCGTGAATGCCGATCACCCCGCGGGCTGCCGGACGCTGTACAACGCCGCCGGCACCGAGGTCCCGACGGGGTACGACCAGGAGACGAGAACGCTGGGCAAGCAGCTCGGCGGCGCGGTTGCCCACGCGCTCGACGGTTCGGGCACGTGGTCGACCACCGACACCATCTGGGGTGTGCGCCAGAACATCTGCGTCGAGCTGACGAACGCGGTCTTCATCTTCGGCGCCAAGCTCGGCGTCTTCTCCGCGCGTGCCGGCTACGACGACAACTGCACCGTAGAGCACCCGCCCGCGGCGAACGGCGTGACATCGGGCGCCGAGCTCCAGTCACAAATCGCCGCGTTCCGCATCGGCGACGGTGAGTTCGTCTCCGAACCGGGCGAGGTCTTTCCCTTCACCTACCTCCGCAGCTTCCTCGGACCGCAGGACATGCCTTTCCCGCAGTACGCGTTGCCGCCGTGGATCACACCGCACATGCACGAGCCGTACCGATTCGTCGACGGGCTCGCCGAAGACATGCTCGGCTACATGTTCCCGAGAGGCAACGGCGTCGGCGTGGTCGGAGAGCCCGGTTCGAACGACGGCACCGACCGCTTCGGGTGCGGGCACTCCGACGACAGTGAGGCAACGTCGTCGCAGACCGGCAACGTCGTGGGCCAGGCGATCGTCGGCGTGCTCAACACCGCGGAGGGATCGCCCGAGAACGTGGCGGTCGGTCGCTACGTGCTCCCCGGCGGCGCGCTGTCGCGCGACCCGCTCGGCGTTCCGGGCTCGATCAAGTGCACCGTCGACACCGTGTTCACGCCGTCGGGACCGGCCGTCGGCGTGTGGGTGAAGAACGCGTCGGGGGCGCAGATCATCACGCCGGCGCACTGGATGTCGCTGTCCGGACGGCCGCAGCAGCACCCCGACCGCAACACCCGCGGGTGGATCGACGCGAGCGGCACCCGCCACTGGCTCGACGTCTGGCCCGAGATCGCCGGCGCGCCCGCGCGAGTCGACTGAGCGCGCGCCGCGGGAAACCTTCGTGCACCTCACGCCCGAGCGCATCGGTACCACTAGCAACTGGTTCGCCGTCGATGGCGGCTTCGACCACACGGTCGGCGTGCAGCGCCCGTCGTCATAGATTCACGCCGTGGACGGCACCGGACTCGCGTACGCCGGTGCCGTGGAGCAGGCGCGCCTGATCCACCGCGGCGACATCTCGGCGCGCGAGCTCGTCGAGATCACCTTGCGGCGCATCGAGACGCTGAACCCGCGCGTGAACGCGTTCCGCGTGGTGTTCTCCGAGCGCGCGCTGGAAGCCGCCGACCGGGCCGACGCGCAGCACGCTTCGGGCGACGACCTCCCGCTGCTCGGCGTGCCGGTCGCGATCAAAGACGATGCCGACGTCGCCGGAGAAGTGACGGCATGGGGCACCGACGCGTACGGGCCGCCGAAGACGGTTGACTCCGAGGTTGTCGTGCGACTGCGCGCCGCCGGCGCGATCGTGATCGGCAAGACCCACGTGCCCGAGATGACGTTGTGGCCGTGGACGACGTCGAAGACGTGGGGCGCGGTGCACAACCCGTGGGACGCGCAGCGCACGCCGGGTGGATCGTCGGGCGGCTCCGCGGTCGCGGCGGCGACCGGCATGTGCGGGGTCGCGCTCGGGTCCGACGGCGGCGGATCGATCCGGTACCCGTCGGCGCTGACCGGATTGTTCGGCATCAAGCCCCAACGCGACCGCGTGCCGCTCGGCCCCGACCACCACGACGCGTGGAACGGCCTCACCGCGTACGGGCCGCTCGCACGAAACGTGCGCGACGCGGCCGCGTTCCTCGATGCCACGGGCGACAATCTTCCCGTCGGTGGGTTCGCGTCCGCGCTCACGATGCCGTTCGAGTCACTCAAGATCGCGGTCTCGTTCAAACCGCCGCGGGGATCATTCGCCCGCCTCACCGACGAGCGTCGGGCGGCGGTGGCCGAGACCGCGGCCCTGCTGCGCGCACTCGGCCACCACGTGTTCGAACAGGAGGTCGACTACGGCCTCGGCCCGGTGGGGAACGTCTCCCTGCGCTACCTCGCGGGGCTCCATCACGACGTCGCGACGATGGCGCGGCCCGAGCGTCTCGAACGCAACACCCGTCGCCTCGCGGCGTTCGCGGGTCGCATCCCGCGCGCGACGCTGGCCCGTGCGCGCACTCGTGAGGCCGCGATCGCGAGCCGCATGAACTGCGCGTTCGAGCGGGCCGACGTCGTATTGACGCCGATGACCGGAGGCCCGCCGCCGACGATCGCCGCGGTCGCCGACCGCGGGCTGGTGCGCTCCCTCTACCAGTCGAACGTCACGGCGTGGGCCGCACCGTGGAACGCGATCGGCCAACCGGCCGCGTCGGTGCCCGCCGGCTTCGATGCCGCCGGCCTCCCGCTCGCCGTGCAGCTGTGCGGACGAGTGGGCGACGAGGTGACCCTCCTGCGCGTCGCCGCGCAGCTCGAGGAAGCGCGCCCGTGGGCCGACAGGCGACCGCCGCTCGACACCGGGAGTTAGTGCCGCTTCGCGCGGGCGCGGCGCTTCCCCTCGTGCATCGCCTGCACGCGGGCAACCGGGATCGCATGGCCCTCTTCGATCAGGGCTGCGCTCAACGACTGCGGAGCGGGCATCTGCGTCGCCGACGGATCACGGTCGCCCAAGAGCGCGAGCGCGGTGTGCACGGTGAAGTCGGCGGGGGTGACGGCATCGAGGTCGTCCCAACCCACCGGGTACGACACGGGGGTACCGGGGCGCACGCGCGGGCTGTACGCCGCGATCACGGTGGCGCCGCCGACGCGCGTCGAGTCGACGAACACCTTGCCGCCACGGTCGTCCTTGATGAAGGCCGTCGTCGCGATGTCGGGGTCGAGACGCGCGGCCCGTGCCGCAATCGCACGCGTCGCCGCAGCGGCGTCGTCCAGCGCGGCGTGCTCGTCGACGGGAACGAACACGTGCACTCCCTTCGCGCCACTCGTCTTCACCGCGCCCTCGAGACCGAGATCGGCGAGCGCGCGGCGAACCAGGTGCGCGACGCGCACCGCCATCGCGAAGTCATCGACGTCGGGAGGGTCGAGGTCGAGCACGAGATGGGTCACGCGGTCGGGATGATCGACCCGCGTGAGCGTCGGGTGGTACTCGATCGCGCGCTGGTTCCCGAACCACAGCAGCGTGCGGCGGTCGTTGCACAGCGCGTACGACACGTCGCGTTTCGAGGTCTCCGCCCAGAGCGTCACCGTGCGTACCCACTCCGGCGTGTACTTCGGGACGTTCTTCTGCATGAACGCTTCCTGGCCGCGGTGCACCCGGATCACCGACAACGGCCGATCCTGCAGCACGGGAATGATGCGGTCGCTCACCGCGTCGAGGTAGTCGATCAGGTCGCGTTTCGTCGCGTCGGCCCCGTCGAACAGCGGGTCGTCGAGGTGCGTGAGCGGAACGCCCTCTCGTGACTCGTCACCGCTCATGATGCGTTGATTCTTCCACGACGGCGACGCCCGATTGTCGGCGCGTAAATCATCGGGGCACCGAGGGCGTTCCTGTCAGGATGCGCGGATGCCCAAGATCTATTTCGACGAACGCATCGCGGCCGGATACGACGCGCACTCGGCCGACATGTTCGAGCCCGCCGTCGTCGACGCCACGGTCGACTTCCTTGCCGATCTGGCCGGAGACGGCGCCGCGCTCGAGCTCGCGATCGGTACCGGTCGGATCGCGCTGCCGCTCGCCCGGCGCGGCGTGCACGTGCACGGGATCGATCTCTCGCCGGCGATGGTCGCGCAGATGCAGGCAAAGCCCGGCGCCGACGAGATCCCGGTGACGATCGGCGACATCGCCGTCGACCGGGCCGAGGGCAGGTACACACTCGTCTACCTCGTCTACAACACGATCAACAACCTGCTCACGCAGGACGAGCAGGTCTCGTGCTTCCAGAACGCCGCCGCGCACCTCGTGCCCGGCGGCTGCTTCGTGATCGAAGTCGGGATCCCCGACCTGCAGCGCCTGCCCCCCGGTGAAACCTTCAAGGCGTTTCACGTGAGCCCCACGAGGCTGGGCTTCGACGAATACGACATCGCCGCGCAGATCCTCTACTCCCACCACTACTGGGTGGTCGACGACCACCTCGAGATCTTCTCGGCGCCGTACCGCTACGCCTGGCCGACAGAGCTCGACCTCATGGCGCGTCTCGCCGGCATGACGCTGCGCGAGCGCTGGAACGACTGGGACCGCACGCCGTTCACGAGCGACAGCCGGAAGCACATCTCGGTGTGGGAGCTCGGCGCTCCCTAGGTTCTTGACACCTCTCGATCCGAACCAGAGTCGGCCTACGATCCGGTCGTGGGACCACGAGATTGTCGTTCGAGGCGGGTCACGCGCCGCTACGAGTGCCGCGGCCGGTTCGACCCCAGGGAGATCGAGGCGCTGGACGACGGCACCCGACGCCATGCCGCCTCGGCGGGATCAGGATCGCGAAGGTTGCGCACTCGAGTCGGGTCGTGCCGCAAGCGGGCCCGGCGGACGACCTCACGATCGGGTTCGTGAACGCGCCGCAACCACCGCCCGTGCCATTGCCAGGCCGCGCCGCACGTGAAGCAGCACAGCAAGACCGACCCGCGCGCGCTGGTGTCGGCTTCGATCGGCGAAGCGTCATAGGGACAGCGCGTGAAAGCGACGCGTTCCACAGGTTGACCTTCGGCATTTCGGGTCCGAAAACTGAAGCGGTCGGCAGAAGCCCGGAGAGACCCGCTGTCGCGTCGCGGACCGAGATTGTTACTGTCCACCCTGTCCCGGCACGTGTGACCGGCTCGGGCGGGGTTTCGGGGTGGGCGAGAGGAAGCGCAATGTCTCATCGTTCTCGAGCCGTACCGCCGCTCGTCGCCGCGATCGGGCTGGTCGTCGCGGCCGTCGCTCTCGGCGCCTGCTCATCGTCGAGCGGGAAAACCGCGAGCGTGAAGGCGAACTCTGCCCAGGGTCTCACGGCCCACGACGACGCGAAGTGGGCGGGGATCGCCGATCACACGTTGACGCACGGCGACGACTGCGTCGGTGACATCAACAAGGACGGCCATCCCGACGTCCTGGTCAATTCGCACAGCGACCAGTGGAAGCTCTACTACGGCAGCGCGAGCGGAAAGTTCACCCTGGCGTCGTTCGGCATCCCTCGCGGCGATCGCCACGGTTGCGCGTTCGCGGACTTCAACGGTGACGGTCTCCTCGACATCTACTTCTCCTTCGGTGACTGCCGGGGCAGCGGTAGATGTTTGAACCCGAGGCAGCTGTGGATCCAGCAGCCCAACCACACGTTCGTCGACGAGGCCGCGCAGTGGGGCATCACCGACAAGCAATCTCGAGGTCGCGCCCCGGTCGTGCTCAACGCGAACGGCGATGACCGCCCCGACCTCTTCACCGGCGAGGACATCGGCGTGAAGTACCCGAGCTCGAACAAGCTCTGGATCAATGAAGGGAACCACTTCGCGCTTCACAACGGACCGCCGACGCAAGAAATCGGCGCCAACTGCGATGCGGCTGCCGACCTGACCCACGACGGCCTCGACGACCTCGCGGTGTGCACGCCGACGAAAGGGTTCCATCTCTACCGCGCGCTCGGCCACGGTAACTATGTCGACGCCACCACGGCCTTCGGAGTGCCGACGTATGGGAAGCGGGCCGTCCGGTTCGCGGACGTCAACCACGACGGCTGGGCAGACCTCATCTCCGTCGCGCAAAAGCGAGTGACCGTCACCCTCAACGACCACGGCCACTTCGGCAAACCGGTCTTCAGTCTCGCGACGACGAACGCCATCGACGCGGCCCTCGGCGACACCACCGGCGACGGCAAGTTGGATCTGTACGTGCAGATGGGCGGCCCGGGAACCGACAAGCTCTTTCTCGGCGACGGCACCGGCCACTTCGTCCCCGGGCCGACCATTCCGACGAAACACGGGTCCGGGGAGTCGGTCACCGTCCTGCCCCGCTGGCGGGATGGCCGCGACGCCTTCATCGTCAACAACGGCTACGAGACCATCCGCGGCGACCGCCAACTCATCGCCATCGACGGCACCAGACGCACCTGACGCGGCCGCACTCGCTTCAGGTTCGGGGAGCGCGCCACATCGTGGTGACACTGCGACGCTACCCAGTCGCCTGCGACCCGGGTTCGTCTGCGTTCCTACTCCGGCCAGTCGGCCGCGCTCATGCCGTCGGCGTGACCGGCCGGCCATTGAACGAGCTCGATGCGGTTGCCGTCGGGATCGGTCACCGTTGTC
>JBBSEC010000021.1:0-47077 GCA_038240075.1 Acidimicrobiia bacterium | reverse complement strand
GACCGGGCGGCTCGACCGATCGGTCGAGTTCCTCAGCAGCCACGTGCGGGGACTGCCGCACGGCAGCGAGCACGCGGTACAACGCGGCTTCGCCGAGCTCGACGACGCCGGGGTGCTCGTGCTGATCGGCCCGTCGATCTCCGACAACGCGCTCATCGCCGCGCCGTTGTGCGACGCGGCCCGGCTCCCGGCGATCAACTACTCGGGCGGCGAGCGCACACGCAGCGAGTGGATGTTCCACTATCAGGTCGGCTCACTCGAAGAGGAGCCGCCGATGCTCGCGGCGCGCATGGCCGATCGCGGGTTGCGCAGCGCGGCCGTGATCTCCGACCAGTCGCCGGTCGGTCGGCGCTACGCGGAGGCGTTCGAAGGGGCGCGCGGCCGGCTCGGGCTCGAGGTCACGGGCAACGCGACGATGTCGCCGCTCACCGAGAACCTCGTCGAGGTCATCGCCCGGTTGCGCGAAGGCCGGCCCGACGCGCTCGTGTACTTCGGTCTCGGCGTCTCGTCGCGCGCCGTCTCACTCGCGCTCGCCGAGATCGCGTGGGACGTGCCGGTGCTCGCCAACTCCGCGCTCATGTTCGGCTACGCGCGCCCCGACTGGCGCGACGGCTACGCGGGTTGGGAGTACATCGACACGATCGCCGACGACAACCCGTCGCGGATCGCGTTGCGTGAGCTGTCGCCGCGCGCCGCGGGCGGGCCGGTCGGCTGCGCGGCGTACGACATGGGCCGCCTGGTCGGCGAGGCGGTCGCGCGCAGCGACCACCTCACGCGTGCCGGCATCGCCGAAGGCCTGCGGCGGGTGAAGCTGCTGCCCGCGACGAGCGGCCGGGTCGGCACGACCATGGGCTTCGGCGTCTACGAGCACGCCGCACTCAAGGGCCCCTACCTGGTGCTTCGCGAGTGGAAAGACGGCCGCAGCGTCCAGATCGCGACCTGATCCCAACCGCAAACCCGCAACGAGCGAGCCCCGGGGTGCCCACCAGGTCTCGCTGCGCACGCTCACCATGCCCAAGAGTTCCCACGCTCACCATGCCCAAGAGTTCCCACGCTCACCATGCCCAAGAGTTCCTTGGTACTGCACCCATGACGCATACGACATAGGTGCAGTACCGGGGGCGGGTGTGCGGGCACTGCGGCCGCGTTTCCTCGAGCCGGTCCACTTGCCTGTCACACCCTCCTGCCACAGTGCGGGCATGACGAACCTGACCTTTCAGAGCGTTGCCTTCGAGGTGTGCGAGGCCTTCCGCGTCCCGGTCGAGCACGACGAGCCCGTCTGCGCCGGCTGCGGTCACCTCGCCGACGACCACGAGACGGGCGCGTCCGTCACCCGCCTCCCACAACGCCGGCCCGTTCGTCGGCCGACCCCCGTCCGCAAGGCCTCGTAACCCGAACTGGTTGCGGATTCACCCCTCCACCGGCGCAAACCGCAACCAGTTCACGCGACGGCGGGCCAGACGAAGACCGGCGGCCGAAGTGTCGACCGAAACCACGCGCCACGGGGGAAATCGTCGACAGTTCGGGGCGGGCGGGACGGCGGCGGGTCAGGCGGAGCGCTTGGCCCGGGCCGCCGTCTTCTTGGCCGGGGCCTTGGCCGCGGTCTTGGTGGCCTTCGCCGCTTTCGCAGCCTTGGCGGCCTTGGCCGCCTTCACGGTGGTCGGCTTGTCGGCTGCGGCCTTCCCCCCGCTGGGGTGGCGATCGCGGGCACCGGCGGCCTTCTCGAGACTGGCCTCCAGCGCGGCCACGAGATCGAGCACCTTGGCGGGCGCCTCGGCCGCGGGCTGAGCGACGATCTCCTCGCCCGCCGCCTTCCGCTCGACGAGGTCGAGCACCTGCTCGCGGTACTCGTCGCGGAACTTCTCCGGCTCGAAGTGCTCGACCGCGAGCGACTCGATGAGCTGGCGCGCCATCGTGATCTCGCGCTCGGCGACCTCGACGTCCTCGGGAGCCAGCCCGTCGCGCGCGACGACCTCGTCCGCGTAGCGCATGGTCTCCACACAGAGCAGGCCGTCGAGCGGTCGGATCGCGACCAGCCGCTCCTTGGCCCGGATCACGATGCGGCCGATCGCGACCTTCTCGAGCTCCTGCATCGCGTCGACGAGCAGGCGGTAGGCCTTCTTCCCCTTGTCGTCGGGGACGAGGTAGTAGGGCTGCTCGAAGTAGACGGGATCGATCTCGGCGAGGTCGACGAACTCCTCGATGTCGATGGTGTGACTCGCCTTCGGCGCCAGCGACGCCAGCTCCTCGGCTTCGACGACCACATAGCGGCCCTTCGAGATCTCGTAGCCCTTCTGGATCCGGTCGGCCGTGACCTCCTCGCCGGTGGCGTCGGAGACCTTCTTGTACCGGATGCGCGCGCCCGTGCCCTCTTCGAGCTGGTTGAAGGAGACGTCGCGGCTTCGAGTCGCGGTCACGAGACGGACGGGAACCTGCACGAGCCCGAATCCGACCGAGCCACTCCAGATCGCACTGGGCACGCCGCACCTCCGTCACGCTGTGGACCGCAGACGCTCGGCTACGTTCGGCCGGGCGAGGGGAAGAACCTCATTCTAAGGGTTGACCGTTCTCGCAGGTCAGAGTCATCGCTCGGAGGGATTCGTGCCGGCAACCGTCGAGGTCGAGATCGAGGGTCGGCGGCTGAGCCTCTCCAACCTGGCCAAGGAGCTGTACCCCGACGCCGGCTTCACGAAAGCCGATGTCATCGACTACTACCGCCGAATCGCCCCGGTGCTGCTCCCCCACCTCCGGGGCCGGGTACCCACCCTCGTCCGGGCGCCCGACGGGGCGGCCGGCCAGGTGTTCTTCGAGAAGCGCTGCCCCGGCCACCGCCCGAAATGGATGAAAACGGCCCTGGTAGGCAACGACGACCGGCACACCGGTTTCGAGGGCTGCCTCGTCGACTCGCTCCCCGCCCTGGTGTGGGTCGCGAACCTGGCCGCCCTCGAGCTGCACACCTACCAGGCCACCGTCGACGACCTCGCGCGGCCGACCGCCCTCGTCATCGACCTCGACCCCGGTGAGCCGGCGACGATCGTCGACTGCGCGCGGGTGGCGATCGACCTGCGCGACACCCTCGACGCGCTCGGGCTCGCCGCAGTCGTGAAGACGTCGGGATCGAAGGGTCTGCACCTGTCGGTGCCGCTCAACACGCCGGGCGTCACCGACGACGCGACGAAGCACTTCTCCCTCGCGCTGGGTCAGCTGCTCGAGTCGCGCGATCCGAAGCGCGTCACCACCGTGATGGCGAAGGAGCACCGGCGCGGCCGCGTGTTCGTCGACTGGAGCCAGAACGACCGCGCCAAGACCACGGTCGCGCCCTACTCGTTGCGGATCCGGCCGCGGCCGCTCGTCTCCACGCCGTTGAGCTGGGCCGAGGTCGAAGCCGTGCACGACAGCGGCGACGGCGACCCGCTGGTGTTCGAGGCGCCGGCCGTGCTCGAACGCGTCGCCGAGCGCGGCGACCTCTATGAGCGCAACCTCACCCTGCAACAAGAGCTGCCGTCCCTCTAGGGTCGAGCCCAATGGATGTGAAGGGAAAGGTCGCGATCGTCACGGGTGCGAGTCGTGGGGTCGGTGCCGCGACCGCGGTCGCGCTCGCGGCGGGAGGGTGCGCGGTCGCCTGCGCGGCCCGCGCGACCGACGCGTCTCCGTTGCCGACACCCGGCACGATCGACGAGACCGTGCGGCGCATCACCGACGCGGGCGGCACCGCGATCGCAGTGCCGACGAACCTCGTGAGCGACGCCGAGACGAGTGCGATGGTGGCGACCACCGTCGAGCGCCTCGGTCCGGTCGACATCCTCGTGAACAACGCGGCCATCACGTTTCCCGGCGACGTCGATCTCCCGATGAAGCGCTTCGACCTCATCTTCGCCGTCGATCTCCGCGCCCCGCTGATCGCGATCCAGGCGGTACTGCCGTCGATGCGAGAGCGCGGCGGCGGCGCGATCGTGAACGTCTCGTCGGTCGCCGCGCTCAACTACTTCCCCGGGCTCATGGCCTACGGGATGGCGAAGGCCGCCATGGAGCACATGACGGTCGACGTCGCGACGCAGGTCCGGGCCGACAACATCAGCGTGAACACGTTCCGCATCGACATCCCGGTCGCGTCGGAAGGATTCGTCGCCAACCTGCCCGGCGACCATCCCGACTGGGAGCCGTCGGAGGTCGCGGCCGAAGGCATCCTCTGGATGATCGGGCAGCCGGCGACCTACACCGGCAACAACGCGGGGATGGCGCGCCTGCGCGCCGAGCACGGGATCATGAAGTCGCAGGCCGCGCGCCCGCACACGCAGGCGGTCGGGCTCGTGACCGAGACGCACCTCCGTTGCAACCTTTCGAACGGCTGACGCCGCGCGGCCAGATCGGCCGGCTGCGCGCGCTGGCACGCGTCGCGCTCGAGCAGTATCCGCTCGGTGCCGGCGGCGCCCCGCGGGTGTCGTTGCTGAAGCAGACGTTCAACACGCTGTTCCGCGTCGTCGACCGGGGACACAAGACCGCGCTCCGCGTCGGCGCCCGCGACGTCATTCACCCTCCGGAGACGGAAACGGTCGAGACCGCGTGGCTCACCGCGCTCCGGGCCGATACCGAGATCGGCGCGCCGCTGCCGATTGCCAACCGCGCGGGTTCCGACGTGACGACCGTCGCGGTACCGGGCGTTCCCGAGGCTCGCACCTGCGTGCTCTTCGAGTGGGCGCCGGGCCGGCGGCTCGGCGAGACGATGCGCCTCGAGTACGCACACGCGACCGGACGACTGCTCGCGCAGCTGCACGAGCACGGTGCCACCTTCGACGGTGGTCGAGCCCAGCCCATCCTGACCGGCGAGCACACACTCGGCTTCATGCTCCCCGACCGCATCCCCCGCGACGATCCCGTCTACGGAACGGTGCTCGGCGAGGCCGTCGACCGTTGCCAAGCCGCGATCGACGCGCTGTGGGAGCACCCGCCGCACGCGCCGCACATCCTGCACGGCGACCTCCATCCCAACAACATCCTCGTGTGGCGCGGCCGGCTCACGCCCATCGACTTCCAGGATCTGATCTGGGGGTTCGAGATCCAGGACGTGTCGGTCACGATGAGCTCGTTCGAGTGGTATCCCGACCGCGACGCGCTCGCGGCGTCGTTCCGCGCCGGCTACGAGCAGCTACGGCCGTGGCCCGCCGACGACGTGGTGCTGCTCGACATCCTGCTCGCGGCGCGTCATCTCAGCGTGCTCAACCTCGGCTACAACCTGCGCCGGCCCGGCTTCGAGCGCTTCGCCGCCATCCACGCCGGATGGCTCCGCGATTGGATGCGCGGCCGTCACCCTTTGCGCGCGTGAGCCATCCATCCGTATTCGTTGACCTGCACGTCGATGCCCTCGAAGCCGGCACTCGTGAGCCGTGCGGGCAACGTCACGGGATCGACCGGGTTGTACGTGTCGCCACCGTGGAACGCGCGCAGATCGTCGCTACCGAGGCTGTCGGAGAGCACCAGCACCCCGGCCGGCGCGAGCACGCGCGAGAGCTCGGCGAAGAGCCGGTCCTGCAACTCGTGCGACGGGACGTGATGCAGCATCGTGAAGGAGACCGCGCCGGTGAAGCGATCGCTCGCCTGCGGCAGCGCGGTCGCGTCGGCCTGGACGACCTCGACGTTCGTGCCGTCCATGCGATCGCGCAGCGCCGTCGCGAGATCGACGTCGAGCTCGACCGCGGTGAGCCGTTCGACCCCGTGCCGCAGCACGTCGGTCGTGAGGCCCGGACCCGGGCCGACCTCGATCACGTCGGGGCCGAGATCGATGTCGGTGAGGGCCCACGGCAGGATCCACTTCGTGACGGCCTCACGCCACTCGTCGCTCGCACAGAAGGCCAGGTGCTCGTCGTTCATGGGTTGACCGTACGGAAGTCGACCGCTGTCGTCTACGACATAGCCTGACAACAAATGTCGTCAGACCGCCAACACGTGTACATCGGCTTCGCGCCGCCCGGGTCGGCGGTCGCGGTCGGCGCGTGGCCGCTCCGGCGGGGTCAGGGCTTCGACCCGCACGTGCACCCCGTACACCAGCTGGCCTGGGCCGAGAGCGGTGTCCTCACGATGGGCACAGCCGAGAGCACCTGGGTGCTGCCCCGGTCGCGCGGCATGTGGATGCCCGCGGGCATCGAGCACACGACCGCGGCGGCCGTCGCGGGCACGCTCTGCGGCCTCTACTTCCGGCCCGAAGCGTACCCGATCGACTGGACCGTGCCCACGGTCATCGCCGTCTCACCGATGCTGGGCGAGCTCATCACCTATCTCGCCGACCCCGACCTCGAGCCGCAGCCGCGTCGGCGCGCCGAGGCCGTGGTCTTCGATCTCCTCGCGCTCGCGACGACCACCGCAACGCTCCATCCGCGCGTGCCGGGCGACGAGCGGGCCCGCCGGGTCGTCGACGGCCTCGCCGCCGACCCTGCCGACGCGCGCACGCTCGACGAATGGGGTCGCGTCGCGGGCGCGAGTGGCCGCACCCTCGCCCGCATCTTCGTGAACGAGACCGGCATGAGCTTCAGCCGATGGCGAACCGAGCTCCGCCTCGCGGCCTCGCTCCCGCTGCTCGCCGAGGGAATCGCGGTCAGTGTCGTCGCGCGGCGCGTCGGCTACGCGAACCCGAGTGCGTTCATCGCCGCGTTCCGCCGCGCGGTCGGCGTGTCACCGCGGAGTTACTTCCCGAGCGACGAGAGCTAGGAAAGGCGCTCGACGACCATCGCCATGCCCTGGCCGCCGCCGACGCACATGCTCTCGAGCCCGAACGTCTTGCCCGCGTCGTCGAGACCGTTGAGCAACGTGGTCATGATGCGCGCACCGGTCTGACCGAAGGGGTGGCCGAGTGCGATCGCGCCGCCGTTGACGTTGAGCTTGTCGAGCGGGATGTTGAGCTGCTTCATCGACGGGATCACCTGCGCGGCGAAGGCCTCGTTGATCTCGACGAGATCGATCTGGTCGATGGTCATGCCCGCGCGCTTCAGCACCTGCTGGATCGCGCCGATCGGGCCGAGGCCCATGATCTCCGGGTTGAGCGCGCTCACTCCACTGGCCACGATGCGGGCGAGCGGCGTGATGCCGAGCTCCTTGGCCTTGGTGTCGCTCATCACGATGACGGCGGCCGCACCGTCGTTCAGCGGGCATGCGTTGCCCGCGGTGACTTCACCGTCGGGGCGAAACACCGGCTTGAGCGACGCGAGCCGCTCGAGCGTCGTGTCGGCGCGCGGACCGTCGTCCTTCGTGACGACGGTGCCGTCGGCGAGCGGGACCGGCACGATCTCGCGCTCGAAGAACCCACGATCCTGCGACGCGACCGCCAGCTGCTGCGACCGCAGCGCGAACTCGTCCATCTCGACGCGCGTGACGCCTTCGCTCTCACGGACGTTCTCGGCCGTCTGACCCATCGCGATGTAGATGTCGGGAAGACCGGGCGCCGGGGTCCACGAGGGCTGGCCGCCCTCGGCCCGCTTCTTGGTGCGGGCGCGCGCCTCGTCGAACTTCGGGTTCGGTGAGCCGGTGTCGGCGGCGCCGTACTGGAAGCGGCTGACCGTCTCGACGCCGCCGGCGATGAACACATCGCCCTCACCGGAGCGGATCGCATGCGCGGCCATGCGGATCGTCTGCAGCGACGACGAGCAGTAACGGTTCACGGTGACACCGGGGGCGTCGATGCCGGCGAGGAGCGCGGCGACCCGGGCGACGTTGGTGCCGGCCTCACCGGCGGGCTGGCCACAGCCCCAGATCACGTCTTCGATCGAGCCCTCGATCGAGGGCACCTTGTCGACGACGGCCCGGATGATCAGGGCACTGAGGTCGTCGGGGCGGCACTCGACGAGCGAGCCCTTGTTGGCGCGCCCGATGGGCGTACGACCGGTGGCGACGATGACAGCTTCGGGCATCGGGACTCCTGCACTCTGAGGACGACGGCGCAGGCTACAACGGTGACCAGGGAGACCTCCACGCCGTGCAAGGGCGCTCCCGCAGGCACGCGAGCGGCGCCTGAGGCGTCAGGAGCGGCGAGCGACTCGACGTCAAGCATCGAACCCCCGAAACGAGCAGAGCGAGCGCGACAATGAAGACAGTGATGCACGCGCCGGAGGACCACCGCAGCTCGCGCATCGGGTGGCTGCGGGCCGCGGTGCTCGGCGCCAACGACGGGATCGTCTCGGTCGCGAGCCTGGTCATCGGTGTCGCCGCGGCGAACTCGTCTCGAACCGCGGTGATGACCGCGGGTCTGGCCGGGTTAATCGCCGGCGCGATGTCGATGGGGGTCGGTGAGTACATCTCGGTGAGCTCGCAGCGCGACACCGAGCTCGCCGACCTGCGCATGGAGGCCGAAGCGCTCGAGTCGCACCCCGAGGCCGAGTTGCACGAGCTCGCGACGATCTACGTCCACCGCGGCCTCGATCCCGCCCTGGCCCGCCAGGTCGCCGAACAGCTGCAGGCACACGACGCGGTCGGTGCGCACGCGCGCGACGAGCTCGGCATCACCGAGATCGCGACGGCGCGTCCGCTGCAGGCGTCATGGACCTCGGCCGTGTCGTTCACGGTCGCCGCAATCGCACCGCTCGTCGCGGTCGGCCTCGCGCCGCGCGCCCTGCGGGTCGGGATCACCGCGGGTGTCGCGCTCGTCGGGCTCTTCGTGCTCGGCATCCTCGGCGCGAAGGCGGGTGGCGCACCGTGGCGGCGCCCCGCGGTGCGCGTCGTCGTCGGCGGCGGTTTCGCGATGGCGCTCACCGCGCTCATCGGCCACATCGTCGGCGCGGTGATCTAAATCTCTGGTCGCGCTCGCTCGGACGCTGCAATGGTCAGCGTCGTCTGTCGAGTCGCTCGCCACTCCGGACGCCTACGCGCCGCTCGCGTACCCGCGGGATCTAGCCGTCGATCAGACGGAGTCGTTGCTTGAAGTCGCGCGCGTTGCGGACGTAGTTGGCGGCGTTCTCGAGGAACGCGCCGGGTTCGACAGAGTCGAGCCGGAGCTTCGCGGGCACGCCGAGCGCCATCGCACCGCTCGGCACCTCCATCCCGTTCGGGACGAGCGCGGCGGCGCCGACGAGCGCGTTGGTGCGCACGATCGCGTGGTGCAGCACGATCGAGCCCGATCCGACGAGCGCCGCGTCCTCGATGGTGCAGCACTCCATGTGCACCAGGTGCCCGATCACGCAGTCGTCACCGATCGACGTCGGGAAGTCGCGCGTGGTGTGGATCACGCTGCCGTCCTGGATCGACGTGCGGGCACCCACGGTGATGAACCCGTAGTCGCCGCGGAGCACGGCCCGGGGCCACACGCTCGACTCCGCCCCGATGACGACCGATCCGATCACGGTGGCGTCGGGATGCACGAACGCGTCGGGATGGATCTCGGGCACCTGGTCGCCCAGGGCGTAGATAGCCACGATTGGTGACGCTACCGTCTCGGTCGTGACCGCCCAGATCGAAGACCACGCGCAGCGCCACGCGATGAGAATCGCGACCGACGGGTACACGATCCTCGAGAACGTGCTCGATGCGAGCCTCGTTGACGAGCTCTCCGACGACCTGCTCCGGCTCGAGCGGGCGTTCGCGGTCGAGCCCGCGGGCAACTCGTTCGAAGGTGCGGCGACGATCCGCATCTACAACCTGCTCGCGTTCGGCGCGCTGTACGAGCAGGTCCCCGTCCATCCCGGAGTGCTGCCGATCGTCGACGCGGTGCTCGATCCCGGTTGCCTCGTGTCGTCGCTCTCGTCGATCTCGATCCTTCCCGGTGAGCAGGCGCAGCCAATCCATGCCGACGACCAGCTCATCCCGCTTCCGAAGCCGCACGTCCCGACCGTCTGCAACACGATGTGGGCCCTGACCGACTTCACCGAGGCGAACGGCGCGACGCGCATCGTGCCCGGCACGCACCTCCTCGACCACTCGCCCGACTACGGCACCGACTACGACTCGATCCCCGCGGAGATGGAGAAGGGATCCGTGCTCGTGTGGGTTGGCAGCCTGTGGCACGGCGGCGGTGCCAACACGACCGACGAACGGCGCGTCGGGATCGCGATGAACTACTGCGCGGGCTGGATCCGCCAGCAGGAGAACCAGCAGCTCGGCATCCCGCGCGAGATCGCGGCGGGCTTCTCGCCCCGGCTGCGGGAGCTCTGCGGGTACAGCGTCTACAACATGCTCATCGGCCACATCAACAAGCACAGCCCGGTCGAGATGCTCGACGCCGTCGACAGCGCGGGCCGGGAGTCGTTGAACAAGATGGTCTGGGACCGCATCTGACGCCTACGATCTGGCGCACACAAGGGGGCCTGGATGACTGGCGCGATCGTCGACACTCGCAGCGGCAAGGTGCAGGGACTCGAGGAGAACGGGGTCCACGTCTTCCGCGGCATTCCGTACGCGACGCCTCCGGTCGGTCGGCGCCGTTGGAAGACTCCCGAGCGCGAAGTGCCGTGGAACGACGTGCGCGACGCCACGCAGTTCTCGGCCCAGGCCGCGCAGGGCGAGTTCATGCTCGACGCGATGATGGGCGGCACTCCTCGGACCAAGAGTGAGGACTGCCTCTACCTGAACGTGACCACGCCCGGCCTCGACGACGAGCGCCGGCCGGTGCTGGTGTGGATCCACGGCGGCGCGTTCATGTTCGGCGAGGGCGCGACCCCCTGGTACGACGGCACCGCGTTCGCGACGCACGGCGATGTCGTCGTCGTCACGATCAACTACCGGCTCGGTGCGTTCGGCTTCCTGCACCTCTCGGATCTGTTCGGCTCTGAGGTCGCGGGCTCCGGCAATCTCGGCCTCCTCGACCAGGTCGCCGCGCTCGAGTGGGTGCGCGACTGCATCGAAGGGTTCGGCGGTGACCCCGAGCGGGTCACGATCTTCGGAGAGTCGGCCGGCGCCGGCAGCGTGGCAACCCTGCTCGGGATGCCCGCCGCGAGCGGTCTCTTCACTGCCGCGATCCCCGAGAGCGGCGCGGCATCGTGGTTCGCGACGACCGAGCACGCGACGGAGATCGCGAACGTCATCGTCGAGACCCTGGGAGTGAAGCCCGGCGACCTCGACGCGATGTACGCGAAGACGACCGACGAGATCATCGCCGCGCAGGCGGCCGTGGGCCTCGAGACCGGCGCGAACGGCCTGCCGTTCCAGCCGGTCGTCGACGGCGTCGCGCTCCCCCAACCCGCGCTCGACGCGATCGCCGCGGGCAGTGCGGCCGGTGTGCGGCTGCTCATCGGGACGAACCACGACGAGATGACGCTCTTCAGCCTGATGGACCCGGCGCTCGCGACGCTCGACGAAACCGCGATCCGCGAACGCATCGCCCCGTTCTTCGGCGGCAGCATCGACCACGTCCTCGCGGCGTACCGCAAGCTCCAACCGGATGCTTCCCTCTCGGAGCTGTGGATCGCGATCGCGACCGATGCGCTGTTCCGCGTCCCGGCGATCCGGCTCGCGGAGCAGCAGCTCGCGCACGCGCCGGTGTGGTCGTACCTGTTCACGTGGGAGACCCCCGTGTTCGGCGGCGTGCTGAAGTCGACGCACGCGCTCGAGATCCCGTTCGTCTTCGACACGCTCGACCAGCCGGGCGGCGAGGTCTTCACCGGCACCGGCGAGGAGCGCGCTGGCATCGCGCGCCGCATGCACGCCGCGTGGATCGCGTTCGCGCGTGATGGTGCCCCCGGGCATGCCGACATCCCCGAGTGGCCCCAATACGACACCGAGCGCCGCGCGACGATGCGGATCGACGAGACGTGGGAGCTCCTCGACGATCCGATGCCGGAGACCCGCGTGCTGTGGGACGGCCACTGAGCTCGTTCCCGAGCCACGGGTCGTCGCCGCCGCTCGTCGCACTCGACGCCGTCACCGTCCGGCTCGGCGGTCGCCCGATCCTGCACGATCTCAGCTTGACCCTCGCGCCGGGTGAAGTCATCGGTGTGACCGGCCCGAACGGCGCCGGCAAGACCACGCTGCTGCGCGTCGCGGCCAATCTGCTCCGGCCCTCGGCGGGCCGGCGGATCGGGCACCCGACCCTCGCCTATGTCCCTGCGGCCGTCGAACCGCCGTTGCTCCCCGCGGCCACGTGGCTCGGCGGCGTGCGCCGCGATCGCCGGGTTGCGCCGACCGCCGTGCTCGAGCAGCTCGCCTTCGACGGCGACCTCGGGCGACCCTGCCGCGAGCTGTCGTTCGGCAATCTGCGCAAGCTCCTGCTCGCCGATGCCTTCAGCAGCCGCGCCGATCTCATCGTGGTCGACGAGGCCGCGGAGGGCCTCGACAGTCACGGCGCCGCCGCGTTGCTCGCGCTCATGGCCGAGACCCGCGCTCGCGGCGCAGGCGTGCTGTTCACCGAGCAACAGACCCAGACGATCGTCGGTGCCGACCGCGTCGCCGTGATCCGCCAGGGCCAGCTCACGATCGAGACCGCCTCCGCGATCGCCGAGATCACCGTCAGCCTGCGCGGGCCGGCCGCGAACGTCGGTGAGCTGACCCGACGCGGCACCGAGATCGGCTTCCGGTACGTCACCGAGCGCACGTGAACGGTCACACGTGATCCTGTTCAACCTGCGCCTGACGGCGCGATCCATGCGATGGCTCGGTGCGGCGCTCCTCGTGCTGATCTGGTCGTCGTTCACGATCTCGGATCCCGGCAGCGCGCTCAGCAACGCGAGCAGCGCCTTCATGGTGGTCGTCGCGATCACGTGCTGGCTCACGATCGCGGTCGGCAACGTCGACGACGACGGACACCGTGAGCTCCTCGCCGCGGTCGCCGGCTCGCCCGCAAGGCTTCAGCGGTCGCGTGCGATCTCCGCGTACGTCGCCGGCAACGCGATCGCACTGGTACCGACGGTCGTCGGGATCGCGCTCGCGGCCACGCCGTCGCGGCCGGTCAGCAACGTCCGCATCTACGGCGCGTGCGTCCTTCTGCAGCTCGCGGCCACGGCCATCGGCGTCGGGATCGGCACCCTGCTGCACCGGCCCGTCGTCCGCAACGGCGGCGTCACGCTGCTCGTCTCGATCGGCGCCCTGGTCGTGCTGGTCCTGCTCCCGCCGGTGCAGCACGTCCTTCGGCAGCTGAACGACGACCGCACGGGCGGCCTGCTCGTCCTGAGCGCCGTCGCGCTGGGCGCCGCCGTCGCCGCGGTCGCCGCGTCCGGTGCCCTCGCCAACCGCCTGAACTAGCGCCGCGCTCGATCTGCCTTGTGGAAGTGCCGACGGAGCCGGCGGTGACGACGGCGGAACGTCTGTGTGACACCCGCCCGAATCAGCGCGTCGACGAGCTTTCCACGAGACTCGATGACCAACCGGTCGGTGAGAACCGTTGAATCACCGACGCCCGCGACCGCGGTTCGCTCGTGACGCGCGCTCCCGTTGAGCCAGCTGGTCGAGCTCTCGACGAAACGCCCCTCCTCCAGCACCTCGAAGTGCATGGTGCGTCGATCAATCGGCACCACGCCGAACACCAGAAACCAGCTGCGGAACGGAGGAAGCCCTCCGTCCCCGGGCGCAGTGAGGCGGTCGACGACGAACGGCCGCGTCATCTTCGCGAACGGCCACAGCTCGGCGTTCGCGCCGGTCACCCGTACGACTCGATCCCACACGACGGCGGGCGGGGCGTCCAGCGTGGAGATGAACTCGACCTCAATTGGCATCGACGCAGCCTGCTGGTTGGCGGATCGAGAAGCAACGCCAGTGCCGACCACGGCACGAGCGCATCAACGCGAAGGCGGGCGGGAGTGCCAGGCCTTCTCGCGCAGGAAGGCGTGGATACCGGCTTCGCCGAGCGAGACACCGAGGCCGGAGTGCTTGCGCCCGGCCCATGGGAGGCGCGCGGTCGTGCGGTCGCTGCAGTTCCAATAGACGGTGCCGGCCTCCGCGCGGGTGAGGAAGCGCTCCGCGCGCTCACGATCGTCGGTGAAGATCGCGGCGGTGAGCCCGTACTCGGTGTCGGCGGTGAGCCGGGCGGCTTCGCCGTCGCTGTTGACCTTCTGCACGCCGATCACGGGCCCGAACGACTCTTCGCGCATCACCTTCATCGAGTGGTCGACGCCGACGAGCACCACCGGCGCAAAGTAGTTCCCGGGCCGGTCGACGCGGCCGCCCTCGAGCGCGAGCTTGGCCCCGCGCTCTAGCGCGTCGTCGACCTGCCCGGCGAGGTGCGCGGGTTGCTCGGCACGAGCAAGCGGACCGAGGCGCGTGCTCTCGTCGGTCGGGTCGCCCGGAACGTAGGTGCGAGCCTCTTCGACCAGCGCGTCGACGAAGTCGTCGAAGACCGAGGCCTGCACGTACACCCGCTCGATCGCGCAGCAGGATTGGCCCGCGTTGTAGAAGATCCCCTCGGCGACGGCGGCCGCGCCGCGCGCGATGTCGACGTCGTCGCACACGTAGGCCGCGTCCTTGCCGCCGAGCTCGAGCTGCGCCCGCGCGAGCCGCTCGGCTGCCGCGACCGCGACCTTGCGACCCGTCGCGTATGAACCGGTGAAGCACACCACGTCGACATCGCAATCGACGAGCGCGGCGCCGGTCGCACCACCGCCGATCGCGGCCTGGAACACGTCGACGGGCACGCCGGCAACGTGCAGCAGGTCGGTGATGCGCAGGCCCGTCAGCGACGCGAGCTCGGACGGCTTGTAGACGACCGCGTTGCCGGCGAGGAGCGCCGGCACGATCGAGTTCAGGCCGACGAAGTACGGGTAGTTCCACGCGCTCACGTGCGCGACGACACCGGCGGGCTCGTAGGTGATCGCTTCCTCGAGTGCGTCGGTCGTGGTGACGGCCTGCGGTGCAGCGACCGTGGCCACCTTGTCGACGAGGTACTCGACCCGCTCGCGCACCGCCCGGATCTCGCTTCGCGCCTGCGTGATCGGCTTGCCGGTCTCCGAGGTGGTCGTCGCCGCGCACTCGTCGATTGCGGCCTCGAGCCGATCGACGAAGTCGAGCAGCACCACGGCCCGGGCCTCATACGGACGATCCGCCCACGCGGGCTGCGCGTCGCGCGCCCGACGGACCTTCGCCTCGACCGACCCGGCGCCGTCGACCTCGATGTCGCGGATCAGCACGCCGGTCGCAGGGTTGCGAATCGGAATGGGTTGCGCCGACGGAGGCGACGGCGTGAACGCGCGCGGCGGCAGCGGGTCGGACGAGATCGAGCCGGTGCGCACCGGTGAGAACTGGGGACGCGAACCCGGCGATGACGCCGCGGCGCGCGTCGGCGTTGGTGTCGACACCGGCGGCCGCGCCGCGTCGGCCGCGGCGGCTCGAACCGCGGCCGCGTCGGCGTCGGTCGACGTGAGGAGCTCGGCCCAGCGGCTCTCCTTCTGCCCCGGTCGACGGGGCAGGTTCACGACGAGCCCGCGCTCTGAAGCCGCGAGGCCCGTCAGCACGGCTTCGATGTCGCCGAGCGACGCAAACGGATGCAGGCGCGGACTCCGCGTCTTGAGCTCACCAACCGTCTGCGGCCCCCGCAACAGCAGCAGCGCAATCACTGCGAGCTCGGCCGGGTCGAGGCCGAGGGTCTCGTCGAGCACGTGCCGGTGCTTCACGACCCGCTGACCGACCGCCTTGATGCGACGCGAGAGCTTCTTCTCGCGCAGGCCTTCGAGCGCGGTTTCGACCGTGCTCTCGCCGTAGGAGACGACCGGATCCCGGTTGGTCGACTGGTTCGACGCGGTGACGATCGCGTTCAACGAGAGCGGATAGTTCTCCGGTGTCGAAAGGGCCTTCTCGACGAGTACGCCGACGACGCGGGCCTCCTCGGCGTCGAGGATCAGCCCGTCGGGTTCAGTCGACGGCGCGGGCGGGAGGTCGGGCGTCTCGTGATCCGACACCGCGCCTCAGAGCACGAGCTCGGCGACGGTACGCAACGTGTTGACGTCGCCGCTGACGAGCAGCGTGCCGACGACCGACTCGCGCCACTTCTCGAGGTCGTCGCGCAGCTTCTCGCGCGGGCCGATGAGCGCGGTGTCCTCGATCAGCTGGAGCGGCACCGCGGCGGCGGCTTCTTCCTTCTTGCCGTCGAGGTACAGGTCCTGAATGAGCTTGGCCTCGCCCTCGTAGCCCATGCGCGCGAAGACCTCGTTGTGGAAGTTCACCTCACGCGCGCCCATCCCGCCGATGTACAACGCCATCACCGGCCGGTAGAAGTCGGCCGCGGCCTCGACGTCGTCGGTGAGGATGACGGGCACCGTGCACGCGATCTCGAAGTCGTCCCAACCGTGACGCGCGTTCGGTCGCGCGAACCCCTCGGCGAGCGAGTCCTTGTAGAACTGGTCGACGCGGGGCGCGTAGAAGATCGCGAGCCAGCCGTCGGCGATCTCCGCGGTGAGGGCCACGTTCTTCGGCCCTTCCGACGCGAGGTAGATCGGGATCTCCTTGCGCAGTGGATGCGTGATCGACTTCAGCGGCTTCCCCAGGCCGGTGCCGCCGCGCAACGGCATCTGGTAGTGCTTGCCGTCGAACTCGACGGGGTGCTCGCGCGCCACGACCTGGCGCACGATGTCGACGTACTCACGCGTGCGCGCGAGCGGCTTGCGGTAGTCGTCGCCGTACCAACCCTCGGCCACCTGCGGTCCCGACGCGCCGAGCCCGAGGATGAACCGACCGTTCGAAAGGTGATCGAGCGTGATCGCGGCCATGCCCATCGCCGCGGGCGAGCGGGCCGACATCTGGCATATCGACGTGCCGAGCTTGATGCGCGACGTCGACGCGCCCCACCACGCGAGCGGCGTGAGCGCGTCGGAGCCGTACGCCTCCGCGGTCCAGAACGAGTCGTAGCCGAGCCGTTCCGCCTCCACGAGCACCTCGGGGAACCCCTTCGGCGGTGCTGCGCCCCAGTACCCGATCTGGAAGCCGAGCTTCAGGTCTCCTGCCATCCGCGCATCCTAGAAGCGACGACCGGGCGCGGGCGTCAGCGCCACCACCGCCGACGCACGCACGTCGGTGCCGACCGTGAGCCACAGCTTCAGATCCCCGCCGCCGAGCGCCTCGACCATCTGCACCGAGTCGGTCTGGTCGAGCCCGCCGCGGAACTCGACCTCGGCCCGACCGACCCGCCAGCCCGGCGGGAGTCCCGCGAGCGTCTCTTCGACCGGCGCCCAGTAGGCCGCGTTGTTGACGTGGCCGAGCACATCAAGGTCGGTGACTCGCAGCGGCCACGGTGTGGCGGGCGCGTTCGGGGGCGGCGGTGGGTGTTGGAGGCGCTGACCCACCCGCCGTCCGCCGGCGGCTTCTCCATACACCGCGTCGAACCCGTCGCCCAGAGGGATCGGGCGTCCGCTCTGGAAATCGACGAACACCCAGAGCGCGGCGGCACGAACTGCGATTTCGCCGTCGTCCGACTCGATGTCGGTTCGACGCTCGGCCCAGCGCGGGCCCGTGCCCGAGCACCACGTCACGAGGGTGACGTCGTCGCGCAGCCGCGGCAGTCGCTCGCCGAGCTCGATCACGAGCTTGCGAATCACCCAGACCGCGTCGGCCGCGTACGCGGCGTCGGCGGTGTCGTCGCTGGAGACGTCTTGGAGCATGCGCGCGATCGCGTCGAGGCGGAGACGTCCGGTCGCGGAGACGTCGGCGAGGCGGACGCGTGTGCGCTGCGAGAAGCGCCGCCCGGTCGCGGGGCGGGGCACGAGCTCGTCACCGACCACGGGCCGAACCTACCCTGGCGCCGTGCCCACCCCCCGGAACGTCGGCTTCGGCTCCAACCAGCCGACTCCAGAAGGCTTTCGTCAGCACCGGTTCGCGGCGCCTCCGGGTGCGACGACCGTGCTCCTGGTGCGGCACGGCGAGTCGGCACCCGCACTCCGCGACGAACCGTTCGCGCTCCACGACGGCCACGGAGACCCCGAGCTCGACCCGGTCGGTGTCGAGCAGGCCGAACGCCTCGGCCTGCGGCTCGCGAAACAGCGCGTCGACGCGATCTACGTCACGACGCTGCGGCGCACGCACGAGACCGCGGCACCGCTCGCGGCGCGCCTCGGCCTGACTCCGATCATCGAGCCCGACCTCCGCGAGGTGTTCCTCGGAGAGTGGGAAGGCGGCGCGCTGCGCTGGAAGGCCGCGGCGGGCGATCCGATCTTCCAGGAGATCTTCCGAGAGGAACGCTGGGATGTGATTCCCGGCGCCGAAGCGCTCGACGACTTCGAGGCCCGCACGCAGCGCGGACTGCAACGCATCGTCGACGCGCATCCCGACGGGCGGGTGGTCGTCGTCGTGCACGGTGGCGTCATCGGACAGCTGCTGCATCACGTCACCGGATCGCGCCGGTTCGCGTTCGCGGGCGCCGACAACGGATCGATCAGCGAGGTCGTCGTCACCACCGAGCGTTCGATCCTGCGGCGCTACAACGACACCAGCCACCTCGACTGATCCGCGAGCACGCCGACGATCGCTTCCGTGTGCGGCCGCAGGCCTGACGCGTCGATGTCGGTCGGCCGATCGTCCCAGTAGCGGCCGTAGCCGCGCACGCGCGGCGGAAGCTCGAGTTGCACTCCCCCGCCCCGCACCAGATTGACCGGGTTCTCGGGATGCACGCCCCGCAGGTGCTCCGGGATCAGGTCCATGTCGTCGAGGAACGTGTAGTCGGGCAAGGGCGCGCGCAGGCAGGTTGCGAGTCGGCGCGCGAGCGCGCGATCGGAACCACCGACGAGCACCGTCGTCCACCGGTCGTCGGAGGTGCGTAACCCTCCGTAGCCGTGTACCGAGACGACGACCTCGACGTGATCGAGGAACGCGCGCAACGCGGCCGAGTGCGCGGGGTCGTACGCCGACGACGGCACGTGCCAACGCAGGTCGGCCGGCTGCACCACGCCGTAGAGCGACGCACCCGAACGCCGGGCCGCCTCGTGCGCGATCTCGAAGGTGCCCCGTTCGAGACCGCCGTGCAGCGCGAGGAACCCCACCGTCGACCCGAGATCGAGGTGCTCACGCACTCCATCCGTGGCGAGCAACTCGGGCAGCATCAGTGCAGTCTCGCCGCGGTCGTGGTCAGTCGTCGGTCGTACCGTCGATCATTTCGCGAAGAATGTCGCACTGGCCGGCGTGACGGGCGGTTTCCTCGATCATGTGCGCGGCGATGAGCCGGAGCGCGTCGAGCCCGGGTTCACCGGGGTTCTCGGCTTTGGCCAAGGTCGAGAGGTCGGGGCAGGCGCGGATGATCTCGTCGCTGCGCGCGCACTCGGCCCGGTACGCCGCCACGGCCTGTTCGCGTGTGACGTCGGCGGGAACTTCCATCGTGTACTCATCCCCGAGCTCCGCGCCGATGTCCTCACCGAGGAAGACCATCCGGAACCAGTGCGCCTCGACCATCGTGAGGTGTTGGATGGTGCCGAGGAGGTTCGTTCCCGACGGCACGCCGGGTGCGCGCTGTTGCTCCTCGGTCAGTCCCTCGGATGTGCGCACGACCGCATCGCGCATCTTGTTGAGGTAGTTGATGAGGACGTCGCGCTCGGACCCGATCAGGTCGGGTCCGCTCGAGTCAGTCACGTCGCGTTCTGAGCAGGCAGAACTCGTTGCCTTCGGGATCGGCGAGCACCACCCACGACTGCTCACCCTGACCGACGTCGACGTGTGTCGCGCCGAGGCTCAGCAGTCGGGTCAGCTCCTCGGCCTGGTCGCAGTCGGTCGGGTTGACGTCGATGTGCACGCGGTTCTTCACCACCTTGGCGTCGTCGACGGGCACGAACACCAACGTCGGTGTTGACCCGTTCCCCGCTCCGAGCTCAACCGCCTCGCCTTCGACTCTCAGCCGCGACCAGCCCAACACTTCCTGCCAAAACCTCGCCAGCGCGCCGGGATCCGCCGCGTCGATGATCAGCTCAGTGAACTTCGAACCCACGGTTCGCTCCTTGCCATCAAGATCAGGTCGGGTCAGAGCTCGGTCAGGCGTCGTGCAGACGGATGCGGAGGCGTTTGTTGCCTTTGCCTTTGGACTCGGTCTTCACCACTTCGAAGCGGCCGATCTCTCCAGTCGAGTGCACGTGGGTGCCGCCATCGGCCTGCTTGTCGAGGCCGACGATGTCGACGACGCGGATCTCGGTGACCGACTCGGGGATCATGTTCACCTTGGTGCGGATGAGGTCGGCGTCAGTGAGCGCGGTTCCGCGCGGCAGGAACGACACCTCGATCGGGTAGTCGGCCGCGATGGCCGCGTTCACGAGATCGCTCACCGTCGCCGCGAAGCCTTCGGGAAGCGGGTCGAACTCGAAGTCCATGCGCGCCTCGAGCGGTTCCATGTTTCCGCCCGTCACCGCCTTCGACCACTCGTTCCAGATCACACCGCAGAGCACGTGCAGCGCGGTGTGCGTGCGCATGAGCCGGTGGCGACGGTCCCAGTCGAGAACGCCGTGCACTGCCGCGCCTTCCGAAGGCAGCGCACCCGCGATCTCGTGCCACACGACATCGCCTTCCTTGCGCACGCCGGTCACCAGGAAACCGTCGAGCGTGCCGGTGTCGTGCGGCTGACCACCGCCCGTCGGATAGAACGCGGTCCGGTCGAGCGCGACATCCGAACCGCGCACGTCGACCACGCGCGCGTCGAACTCGCGCAGGTACGCGTCGCGGAGATACAGCAGCTCCGTCGCCATCGCGTCGACGCTACCGCCCGACTCTGCGTCCCTGGTACTGCACCTATGTCGTATGCGACATAGGTGCAGTACCAAGGAACCGGACGGGCCGAAAGGAGCACGGAACCGCAGGCGGGAACCCACCGTGGTGTAGTTCACTATGCGGGTGCCAGCGTTACCCCCCGAGCGCGTCGACCTCGGCGATGTCGTGGTGCGACGCCTCACCGTCGCCGATGCCGCGGCGGTCGCCGCGGCCGTCGCCGAGAACCTCGACCACCTCCGGCCCTGGATGCCGTGGGCGAACCCGGAGTCGGCCGACGAGCGGTTCCAACGCCGGCGACTCGCGGAAGCCGACGCGGCGTGGGCCCGGGGCGCCGACTACGGCTACGGCCTCTTCACGGCGGCGGCCGAGGGCGACGGCGACACCGCCTCGGAGCGGCTGCTCGGCGCGTTCGGCCTGACCGCCCGCCGCGGCGCGAAGACCCTCGAGATCGGATACTGGCTACGAGCCGACGCGACCGGACGGGGCCTCGCGACGCGCGCCGCGGAGGTGCTCACCGAGATCGCCGTGAACCAACCCGACGTCGAGCGCGTGCTCGTGTACTGCGACGAAGCGAACCACGCGAGCGCGGCGATCCCGCGCCGCCTCGGCTACCACCTCGAACGGGTCGTGTCGGTGCCGCCCGAGGCGCTCGCCGAGACCGGCCGGCAACTCGAGTTCGTGTTGCGGCCGGACGTCTGGCGCGAACGGCGCGTTTAGCGGGCCGCCGCGCCCTGCGTGCCCACCGCGAGGCTGCGGAACGGCGTCCCCTTGTCGGGGCCGGGCTCCTTCGGCAGACCCAGCACGCGCTCGCCGATGATGTTGCGCTGCACCTGGTCGGTCCCGCCGTAGATCGACGGACCCGGTGAGAACAGCGTCATCTCCTGCACCATGCCGCCCCCGAGCGTGTCGGTACCCATGAGCATGCCGTCGGGACCGATGATCTGGTTGCCGAGCTCACGGTTGAGGCGCAGGAGATCGCTCATCATCAACTTGGCGATGTTGGGCGCGCCCGCGGAAGCGGCACCGGTGCGCATGCGCAACGACGAGAACTTCCCGATCCGGTTGAGGATGTAGAGCCGCGCGAGGCCCTGGCGGACGACGGGATCGTCGCCCTTGCCCGTCGAGCGGGCGAGCGCAATCAGCCGGTCGGTCATGCCTTCGCCACCGCCGCCGGTACCGCCCGTGCGTACCTGGCCGACGAAGTCGCCCGCCTTGCGCTCGAGGTGACCGGCCATCGGCCCGGGAAACGCTGCACCCGCGGCGCCGCCTCCGCCGCTGCCGAGGCTGGCGCGCTCCGCCGCGAGCGTGGTGTTCGCGACGGCCCAGCCGTTGTTGAGGCCGCCGATGATGTTCTCGGCCGGCACGCGGCCGTCGTCGATGAACACCTCGTTGAACAACGCGCGGCCCGTCATCTCGCGCAGCGGCCGCACTTCGACGCCGGGCTGGCGCATCTCGAACCCGAAGTAGGTGATGCCGACGTGCTTGGGCAGGTCGGCATCCGTGCGCGCGATCAGCATGCCGAGGTTGCAGAGCTGCGCGGTCGACGTCCACACCTTCTGCCCGTTGATGATGTACTCGTCGCCGTCGAGATCCGCCTTGCACTGCAGGCTCGCGAGATCGGAACCGGCACCGGGCTCGCTGAAGAGCTGGCACCACGCGTCCTGCCCCGAGAGGATGCGCCACAGGAACGTGTCCTTCTGCTCCTGGCTGCCGTGGCGCGCGATCGTCGGCGCCGCGAGCGCGTAGCCGAGGCCCGACGGCGGCGGGATGGCGCGGGCCGTCGCGATCTCCTCGTTGACCACGTTCGCGAACCTGCGCGGGTAGCCCTTGCCGAAGCAGTCTTCGGGGAAGGTCGGCGCCGCGTATCCCGAGTGCGCGAGGCGCTCCCACCACGCGGCGACGGTGAGATCCGGGTCCCAGTTCTCCGTCAGCCAGGCCCGCACCTCGGTGCGCACCTGCTCCTCCGTCAGCTCCGTCACGTCGCTCACTGCAGACCCCCTCGTTCGATCATTCACTCACGCCGTGTTGGCCGACGATGCGCGTCGGGTGCACGTGCACGAGCAGCTCGCCGGGCACCGCGTTGCGGCGCCCGAACTCCTCGGCCCGTTCGTTGCCCATGTACCGGCCGCCGAGAATCGTCGACCACGCCAGCAGCTCAGTCGCGTCTTCGGAGATGCGCGCCTCACCCTCGACGATCACGAACGAGAACGGTGGCGCCTCGTCGTCGAAGCAGAGGGCGACGCGCGCATCGCGACGAAGCGCCTTCCCCTTCATGGTCGTCTCACCGGTGGTGAACACGATCTCGTCGCCGTCGAGCGCGACCCAGATGGGAGCGACGTGCGGCGCACCGTTGGCGCGCGTCGTCGCCAACTTCGCGGTTCGGGGTTGCCCGAACGCGAACTGCTTCCACTCGTCGCCGGTCATCTGCGTCACAGAAGCTCGGCGACGCGCTCGCTCGGACGCGCGATGACCGCGCGGTCGCCGCGGAACACCACGGGCCGCTCCATCAGCTCGGGGTGCTCGAGCAGCAGGTCGGTGACGGCCTTCTTGGTCGTGTAGTCGGCCGCGTCGAGCCCGAGCTCCTTGAAGTGCTTGTCCTTGCGGACGAGCGCGTCGGGCGGGTCGGTGATCGCGTCGAGAATGCGGGTGAGCGCGGCCCGGTCGGGAGGCTGGTGCAGATACTCGACGACTTCGACGTCGATGTCGCGCTCGCGGAGGATGTCGAGCGCGCCTCGCGACTTGCTGCAACTCGGGTTGTGGTACACGACCATGGGCTCCATGCCGGTGAGGCTACCGAACGCGACCGACGGCGGTCCGCAGCCGGCGCAGGTACTCCCCACGGCCGACGTCGACGGCTCCGAGCGAGCGCAGGTGCGGTGTCGTCCACTGCACGTCGAACAGAGAGACACCGTCGAGCGCGAGCGCCCCGACCAGCTCGCAGAGCGCCACCTTCGACGCATCGCGGCGCGTGTGGAACATCGACTCACCGGCGAACAGCCCTCCGATCCGGACGCCGTACACACCGCCGGCGAGGGCTCCCTCCTGCCAGACCTCGACGCTGTGGGCCCAACCGAGCTCGTGCAGGCGCGTGTAGGCCGCCGCGAACGACTCGTCGATCCAGCCGTGAGGGCGAACCGGATCCGCGCACCCGGCGACCACGGCGCCGAACGCCGTGTTGAAGGTCACTTCGAAGTGTGCGCGCACGCGTCGGAGGCTCCGGCTCGCGTGGAACCCGTCGAGGGGCATCACACCGCGCGGATCGGGTGACCACCACGCGATCGCGGCGCGCCGGCCGAGGCGCATCGGGAACATGCCGGCGCGGTACGCGGCGAGGAGCGTGGCCGGCTCGAGGTCGGCGCCGACGCCCACGATGCCCTGGTCGTCGGCGCGGTTCGGGTCGGGCAGCTCCCACCGGCAGGGCGGCGGCTCGACCGGGCTCAAGCCAGGAGCGCGCGGGCGATGTGGCCGACCTGGATCTCGTCGGTGCCCGCGTAGATCTGCAGCACCTTCGCGTCGCGGCAGAGCTGCTCGACTTCGTACTCGGCCATGTAGCCGTTGCCGCCGAAGAGCTGCACCGCCTCGAGGGTGACGCTCATCGCGGCCTGCGCGGCGTAGAGCTTCAGCGCGGATGCTTCCGAGAGGCTCATCGGCTTGCCGGCCTGCGAACGCTCGAGCGTCCGGAAGACGAGGTTCTCGACGTTGAGCCGCGCGACTTCCATGTTGGCCAGCTTGAGCTGGATCAACTGGTAGTTGCCGATCGGCTGGCCGAACTGCACCCGCTCCTTCGCGTACGGAACGCAGAGCTCGAGACAGCGCTCGATGATGCCGAGCGCCATCGCCGCGACCCCGGTGCGCTCCATCGTGAACGTCGCCTTCGACGCGTCGCGGCCTTCGCGGACGGGGAGATCCTCGGTCTCGCCCAGCAGGCGGTCGCGTCCGACGCGCACGTCGTCGAGGAACAACATGCCCGTCGGCGACGAGTGGAGTCCCATCTTGCGCAGCGGCTTGCTCTGCTCGAGCCCGGGCATGCCCTTGTCGAGCACGAACTGGAACACCTTGCGGTCGCGCGGGTCTTCTTCACCGTCGTCGAGCTTGCAGATGAAGACGATCGTGTCGGCGTACGGCCCGTTGGTGATGAACGTCTTCGATCCGTTCAGGAGGTACTCGTCGCCGTCGCGGCGCGCGGTCGACAGCATCGAGCCGAACGCGTCGGAGCCGGAGCCGGGTTCGGTGATCGCCCACGCCCCGATCGCATCGAGCGTCAGCAGATCGGGGACCCACCGTTCCCGCTGCGCGATCGTCCCGCGGCTCTCGATCGCGGCCGCCGTGAGGCCGACACTCACGCCGAGGGCGGTGACCATGCCCGGCGAGCACTTGCAGAGCTCGATGATCGGCATCATCGCCATCGCGGCTCCGAAGCCGCTGCGGCCACCACCGTCGTCGTCGTCGCTCTGCTTGGCCTTCTCGGGCTCCTTCTCCGCGGCGATCCGGCGCTCGAACGAATCCCGCCCCATCGCGCCGATTCCGAATACGGCATACAACTTTCGGAGCAGTTCGTAGGGCGCCATGTCGCCGTGCTCGAGCTCTTCGCGGTGGGGCCGGATCTCCTGATCGACGAAGTCGCGAACCGCGGCCCGGACCATCTGGAGCTCTTCTGGCCATTCGAACATGTGCTGCCTCCGCCGACTCGACCTTCCCGCAGCGTAGGGGCGTCCGGCGCAGTCTCACCATCCGCGCGCACCGCAGCCCCGACAACCCCATCCGAGGCCTCAGGGGTGGGGGGGTTCCAGCCGATGACCTCTGTGGGGCCCCCGCGAGAGGAGAGGCGTGGCCGCAGTGCGAGAGAGTGTGAGGGCGTCGCGGCGGCTGCCGTTGGAATCGGTCGCGCTCCGCGTGGCTCTGCTCTTCCTTGCCGTCGACACGCTCAGCGGATCTCGCCGCTGGACCCTCGGACCGCTCGGCGCCATCGAGCTCGTCACCGAGTTCGTGCCCGTTCCCGACAAGCGTGGGTACGACACGCGATCGTTCTCCGCGCAGGGTCGGCTCTGCGCACCCGACGGATTCTGCGTCGACGCCGAGATCCTGCTCACCACTCGCGAGGGCACGGACCCGCGGTTGACGCTGCGCGCCGACGCCGAGTCGAAGGCCCACCGCGACGAGCTGACGATCGCAGCGCGCGCCGGCCTCGACGAGCTCGCCGAAGAGCTCCTCTTCTTCGGCACCCGCCAGCACGCCGTCAACTGACGCCTCCCGGTGTCAGGATGACGGCGTGATCTTCCTGCCGTTCTTCTTCTTCGGCTTCTTCGCGTTGTGGGCGTTCTCGTTCGTGTTCTGGATCATCAAGATCGTGGAAGTCGCGAGCATCCCCGACCACCAGTACAAGGCCGCGCACACCGAGAAGCTGGCCTGGATCCTCATCGTCGTTCTCGCCGGCATCATCGGCGCACTGATCTGGCAGTTCGCAGAGCGCGACAAGGTGCTCGCGATGGCGGGCTCCGTTCCGCCGACACCGCCTGGTTGGTACCCCGACCCCGGCAACGACGGCCTGCGCTGGTGGGACGGCGCGCGCTGGACCGACCACCGCAACCCCGGCCCTCCCCCCGCCTGACCCAACCGCGCGGCCGGCGCCCCGCCCCACCGCCGGCGCACCCGGCCGCGCCTCACGCCCTGCCGTGGTCGCGAAAAGTCACGCATGGGATGCAAATCGCGACCAGGGCGAGGTGGGCCGCGGAACGCGGCGGCTAGCGGAGGGAGGCGGCGGTGGGGGTGATCGGTGCGGGAAGGGCGGTCTCGCCCATGAGGTGGTGGTCGACGGCGGCCGCGACCGAGCGGCCTTCGGCGATCGCCCACACGATGAGGCTCTGACCGCGTCCCATGTCGCCGCAGACGAACACGTTCGGCACCGACGACTGGAACGCGCCGTCGCGCGCGACGTTGCCGCGGCCGTCGACCTCGACACCGAGATCGTCGAGCAGCCCGTGACGTTGCGGACCGAGGAAGCCCATCGCGAGCAGCACGAGCTCACACTCGAGCTCGAAGTCGGTTCCTTCCACCTTCACGAACGTCGGGCGACCGTCGACCACCACCGACTCCACCTCGTGTGCCCGCAACCCGCGCACGGAGCCTGGTTGACCGTTGACACCGTCGTCGCCGACGAAGCACTCGGTGTTGACCGCGAACACGCGCTCGCAGCCCTCCTCGTGCGCCGACGACGTCCGCATCATCAGCGGCCAGGTCGGCCACGGTGTGCTCGCGTCACGCAGGTCGGGAGGCCGGGGCAGGATCTCGAACTGGTGCACCGAGGTCGCGCCCTGGCGGATCGCGGTACCGAGGCAGTCGGCGCCGGTGTCGCCACCGCCGATGATCACGACCTGCTTGCCCTCCGCCGTGATCGGCGGAGCGGAGATGTCACCCTGCTGCACGCGGTTCGCGAACGGGAGGTATTCCATCGCCTGATGGATGCCCGCGAGCTCGCGGCCGGGGATCGGAAGATCGCGCCACGCCGTCGCGCCGCCCGCGAGCACCACCGCATCGTGGGTCGAGAGCAGCTCGTCGGCCGGTAGATCGACGCCGACGTTCACCGACGTGCGGAACTCGGTGCCTTCGGCCGCCATCTGCTCCATGCGCCGGTCGAGGTGCCGCTTCTCCATCTTGAACTCGGGGATGCCGTAACGCAGCAGACCGCCGATGCGATCCGCCCGCTCGTAGACGACGACGTCGTGGCCGGCGCGCGTGAGCTGCTGCGCCGCCGCGAGCCCCGCCGGACCGGAGCCTACGACCGCGACCCGGCGACCGGTGCGCACCGACGGCCGCAGCGGGACGACCCAACCCTCTTCGAACGCGCGGTCGATGATCTCGACCTCGACCTGCTTGATCGTGACCGCGGGCTCACTGATACCGAGCACGCACGCGGCCTCGCACGGCGCCGGGCACAGACGACCCGTGAACTCGGGGAAGTTGTTGGTCGCGTGGAGGCGCTCGATCGCGGCCTGCCAGTGGTCGCGGTAGACGAGGTCGTTCCACTCGGGGATCAGGTTCCCGAGTGGGCAGCCGGTGTGGCAGAACGGGATGCCACAGTCCATGCAGCGCGCGGCCTGCGTGCGCGTCTTGCCGGCGGGGAAGTCTTCGTAGACCTCCTGCCAGTCGTGCACGCGCACAGGGATCGGCCGCCGCGTCGGCAGCTCCCGTCCGTACTTCATGAATCCCGTCACTTCACCCACGTGCGGCCGCCATGACTGCGTCGTCGGGGTCGGTGCCGCGCTCTTCGGCGTCGGCACGGGCCTGGAGGACGCGCTTGAAGTCCTTCGGGAACACCTTGATGAACCGGTCGGACTCGCTCCACCAATCGGAGAGGATGCGCTCGGCAACGGCGGAGCCGGTCTCTTCGAGGTGTCGCGAGACGATCGCGCGCAACCACACGCGATCTTCGTCGTCGAGCGGGTCGAGCTCGACCATGTCGCGGTTCGTGCGTTTCCACAGCGTGCCGTCGACGTCGTAGACGAACGCGAGCCCGCCCGACATCCCGGCCGCGAAGTTGCGGCCCGTCCGCCCGAGAATCACCGCGCGTCCGCCCGTCATGTACTCGCACCCGTGATCCCCGACGCCCTCGACCACCGCGGTCGCACCCGAGTTGCGCACACAGAACCGCTCCCCCACGACGCCGCGGATGAACACCTCGCCGCTGGTCGCGCCGTAGAGGATGACGTTGCCCGCGATGATGTTCTCCTCCGCGACGAAGCGCGTGCCCCGCGGCGGGAGGAGCACGACCCGCCCGCCCGAGAGACCCTTGGCCAAATAGTCGTTGGCATCGCCCTCGAGCCGCAGGCTGATCCCGCGCGGCACGAACGCGCCGAACGACTGGCCGGCCGAGCCGTTGAACGTGATGCGGATGGTGTCGTTGGGGAGACCCTGACCGCCGTAGCGACGCGTGACCTCCGAACCGAGCATCGTCGCGACGGTGCGGTTCACGTTGCGGATCGGGTACGAGAGCTCGACCGGCGTCCCGTCGCGCAGTGCGGGTTCGCACGCCTCGATCAACTGGCGGTCGAGCGCGTGCTCGAGGCCGTGGTCCTGACTCCGCGACTGGTGGAACGTCTGCCCGTAGGGGTTCTCCGGCTCCGCGAGGATCGGTGAGAGGTCGAGTCCCTTCGCCTTCCAGTGGTCGACGGCCGCGCGCACGTCGAGCACCTCGACGTGCCCGATCGCCTCTTGCAGTGAGCGGAAGCCGAGCCGCGCGAGGTACTCGCGCACCTCCTGCGCGATGAACTCCATGAAGTTGACGACGAACTCGGCCTTACCGCTGAACTTCTTGCGCAGCTCCGGGTTCTGGGTCGCGACACCGACCGGGCACGTGTCGAGGTGGCAGACCCGCATCATCACGCAGCCCGAAACCACGAGCGGCGCGGTCGCGAACCCGAACTCCTCGGCTCCGAGGAGCGCGGCGATCACGACGTCGCGTCCCGTCTTCAACTGCCCGTCGACCTGCACGACGATGCGGTCGCGCAGCCCGTTGAGCAGCAAGGTCTGCTGGGTCTCCGCGAGTCCGAGCTCCCACGGCACGCCCGCGTGCTTGATCGACGTGAGACGCGCCGCACCGGTCCCGCCGTCGTGGCCGGAGATGAGCACGACGTCGGCGTGGGCCTTCGACACGCCCGCGGCAACCGTGCCGACGCCGACCTCGGCGACCAGCTTCACGTGCACGCGCGCCTGCGGGTTCGCGTTCTTGAGGTCGTGGATGAGCTGCTTGATGTCTTCGATCGAATAGATGTCGTGGTGCGGCGGCGGCGAGATCAGCCCGACACCCGGCGTCGTGTGCCGCGTCTTTGCGATCCACGGCCACACCTTGTAACCCGCGAGCTCGCCGCCTTCGCCCGGCTTCGCTCCTTGCGCCATCTTGATCTGCAGGTCGGTCGCGTTCACGAGGTACTCGCTCGTCACACCGAAGCGACCCGACGCGACCTGTTTGATCGCGCTGCGGCGGAGGTCGCCGTTGGCGTCGGGCTGGTAACGGTCGGAATCCTCGCCGCCCTCGCCGGTGTTCGAGCGCGCGCCGAGCCGGTTCATCGCGATCGCCAGCGTCTCGTGCGCCTCTTTCGAGATCGAGCCGTACGACATCGCGCCCGTCGAGAAACGCTTGACGATCTCGGCGACCGCCTCCACCTCTTCGATCGGAACCGGCGGCCGCGCGCCCTCGGTGAGCTCGAAGAGGCCGCGGAGTGTCGCGAGCCGCTGCGCCTGGTCGTCCACGAGCCGCGAGTACTCCTTGAACACGTCGTAACGCCCACTGCGCGTCGAGTGCTGCAGCTTGAACACGGTTTCGGGATTGAAGAGGTGGTACTCGCCCTCGCGACGCCACTGGTACTCGCCGCCGACCGGAAGCTCACGGTGCGCGAGCTCTTCCGGACGGTCCGGAAACGCCAGCCGGTGCCGCGACGCGATCTCCGACGCGATGACGTCGAGATCGACACCCTCGATGCGGCTCGCGGTGCCGGTGAAGTACTCGTCGACGAGCGAGCGTGCGAGACCAACCGCCTCGAAGATCTGCGCGCCGGTGTAGGACGCGACGGTGGAAATGCCCATCTTCGACATCACCTTGAGGACGCCCTTGCCCACTGCCTTCACGTAGTTCTGCTGCGCCTTGCGCTCGCTGAGGCCCGGCAGCAGCTCCTCGCGAACGAGATCGTGGATCGAGTCGAACGCGAGGTACGGGTTGATCGCGCCGGCGCCGTACCCGAGCAGGAGGCAGAAGTGATGCACCTCGCGCGCCTCGCCGGTCTCGACGACAAGGCCGACCCGCGTCCGCGCTTTCGTCCGCACGAGGTGGTGGTGCACCGCGGCCGTTGTGAGCAACGCGGGGATCGGCGCGAGCTCGGCGGTGGCGTACCGGTCGGAAAGGATCACGATGTTCGCGCCCCCGGCGATCGCGTCGCTCACCTGGCGACGAATGGCTTCGAGCGCCTTGTGCAGCGCGCCACCGCCGCCGAGCACCGGGTACAGGCACGAGATGGTGACCGGGTTGTAGCCGAGCTCCGGTGCCTCACGATCGATGTAGCGCAGCTTCGCGAGATCGTCGTTGGAGATCACCGGATACGGGACGACGATCTGCCGGCACGATTCGCTCGTCGGGTCGAGCAGGTTCCCCTCCGCGCCGATCGTCGACGAGAGCGACGTGACGAGCACCTCGAAGTTGGCGTCGAGGGGCGGGTTCGTGACCTGCGCGAAGAGCTGTTTGAAGTAGTCGTACAGCATGCGCGGACGATCGGAGAGCACGGGCGACGGCGTGTCGGTGCCCATCGAACCGAGCGACTCGACCGCGTTGCGGGCCATCGGCGTGATCACGATCCGCAGGTCTTCCTCGGTGTAGCCGAAGAGGCGTTGCAGCTGCACCGCCGAGGAGTGCACAGGCGTGAGCGCGTACTGCGGCGGCAGGTCGTCGAGATGGATGAGACCGGCGTCGAGCCACAGCTGGTACGGCAGCTCGGCCGCGAGCGTGGCCTTGATCTCGTCGTCGGGGACGAGACGGCCGGCGGCGGTGTCGACGAGGAAGATCTTGCCGGGTTCGAGCCGGCCCTTCGCGACGACGCGCTCGGGCGCGATGTCGAGCACCCCGACCTCGCTCGCCATCACGACCAGGTTGTCGTCGGTCACCCAGTAGCGCGACGGGCGCAATCCGTTGCGGTCGAGCACCGCGCCGATCACGGTGCCGTCGGTGAACGCGATCGACGCGGGGCCGTCCCACGGCTCCATCAGCGACGAGTGGTAGCGGTAGAACGCCTTGCGGCCGGCATCCATCGACTCGTGGTTCTCCCACGCCTCGGGGATCATCATCAGCACCGCCTGCGGGAGCGGTCGTCCCGCGAGGTGCAGGAGCTCGAGCGCCTCGTCGAAGCGCGCGGTGTCGCTCGCACCCGGTGTGCAGATCGGGAACGCGCGCTCGATGTCGCCGGGCAGTATGTCGCTCGCCATGGCGCCCTCGCGCGCCCGCATCCAGTTCTCGTTCCCCTGCACGGTGTTGATCTCACCGTTGTGCGCGACGACACGGTACGGGTGCGCGAGCGGCCAGCTCGGGAACGTGTTCGTCGAGAAGCGCGAGTGCACGAGGCACAACGCCGATGCGGTACGGGGATCGGCGAGGTCGGGGTAGAAGCCGCGCAGCTGCGACGCGGTGAGCATGCCCTTGTAGACCATCGTGCGCGTCGAGAGCGACGGGATGTAGACGCCGACCTCGTGCTCGATCCGCTTGCGGGCGAAGTAGACGTGCCGTTCGAGGTCGATGCCGGTGAGCGGCTCACCGACCGTGTCTGTCGCAACACAGTCTTTGGCGACGAAGATCTGCTCGAACGCCGGCATGGCCCGGCGGGCCGACGCGCCGATGCCGTCGGTGTCGATCGGCACCTCACGGCGGCCGAGGAGCGAGAAGCCTTCGTCGGCGAGGAGCTTGGCCACGGCATCGCGCTGGTCGGCCGCGAGCGCCTCGTCGCGTGCGAGGAACACCATCCCGGTCGCGTAGGAGCCCTCGGGCGGGAGGTCGAAGTCGACGACCGCGCGGAGGAACGCGTCGGGCACCTGGATCAGGATGCCGGCGCCGTCACCGGTCTCGGCCTCGGCACCCTGCGCACCGCGGTGCTCGAGGTTGCACAGCGACTGGAACGCCAGCTCCACGAGGTCGTGCGAACGCCGGCCGAGCATGTCGACCACGAAGGACACGCCGCACGAGTCGTGCTCGAATCTGGGGTCGTAAAGACCGGGCATCGGTACAACGTCCTCTGTCTGGAACGGTCAGTCCTGATTGGGCTGGCCGATGCGGGACGTCAATGGCCCTACGGCGGAGCGGAGAGAGTGTACCGGCGCGCACCCGCGCGACCAAACAGGTTCCGTTCAGCGCCGCGCCGTGGTCGCCCAGGCCATGCGGAGCTGCGCTTCGCGCCAGAGCTCGCCGAACGCGAGCGCGACGGGGGCGTCGGGCGTCCGCGACACGGTCGGCGCGCGGTACACGGGCATGCGCTCGATCTCGGCCGACATCGGGATCTGCACCGAGAGCGTCTCGGGCCGCGCGATCTGTATCGCCTCGATGGTCTCGCGGTGCAGGCGCTTGCGCCGGTCGACCATCGAGAAGAACGGCAGCATCGTGAGCGGCGCACGGTCGGACGGACGGCGATCGGCGACGCGCGCCGCGAGGTCGGTGAGCTGGTCGAGCGCGCGCACCGACAGCGGGCCCGGGACGAGTGGTACCAACAATCCGTCGCTCGCCTCGATGATCTGCTCGGCAAGCCGGCCCGCTCCTGGTGGGCAGTCGAGCACGACGAGGTCGTACACATCGCGCACCGACGTGAGTCGCTCACGCAGATGATGCTCGTCGTCGAGGAGTCGATCGAGACTGCGGGCCGTACGGTCGGCGGCGACGACCGCGAGCCCGTTCCACTGGGTCAGAACGGCAGATTCGGCGAGGGAACGCCGTCCCCGTACGAGATCCTTGGCGAGCCCCCGGGCCGCCGGAACGGCCGCAACGCAATGGGTTGCCGCCCCTTGCGGGTCGAGGTCCCAGAGCATCACGCGGAGCGACCTCGCCGCGAGTGCCGCGATGTTCACGGCGGCGGTCGTCTTTCCGACGCCCCCCTTCCCGCTGCACGACGCGACGACCAACATTTCGAGCCCGACCGCCCCGTCTCCGGCCGTTCCGTCGACCGATCCTTGGCACTGGAGGCTACGCCGCGCGGCAGAAAGATGCGAAAAAACCTTCATTTTCCGGCCCCGAATCCGCGCGCGCGGGCCTTCATGATGTAAGGCTTGCGTTGTTTGGTCCGGAAACCTATGGAGGAAACGTGAATCGAAGCCAGCTGGTGACCGCGCTCTCCGAGCGCATTGACACGACCCGCCGCGACGCCGATGCGGTGCTCACATCAATCGTCGACCTCATCACGGCGACGGTCGCGGCTGGGGAGGACGTCGCCATCTCCGGGTTCGCGAAGTTCCGCCGGGTCGACCGTCCCGCCCGCATGGGCCGGAACCCCGCGACCGGTGAGACGATCCGGATCAAGGCGAAGCGCTCGGCGAAGATCACACCGCTGAAGCAGTTCAAGGACGCGGTGCTGTCGGGCAAGGCGCCGGCCGCGAAGAAGGCACCGGCCAAGAAGACCGCCGCCAAGAAGACGACGGCGAAGAAGGCTCCGGCGCGCAAGGCTCCCGCCAAGAAGACCACGGCGAAGAAGGCCCCGGCTAAGAAGGCCACCAAGAAGGCTCCGGCGCGCAAGGCGCCGGCCAAGAAGACCACGGCGAAGAAGGCGACTCGTCGCCGGTAGATCGGTCACGATCCGCAGTCCGAGGTGCCCCCGGCCAAGCGCCGGGGGCACCGTCGCGTCCGGGCCTTTCGCGGTTCACGGTGTGCGAGATCGAGACGAGCCGCGCTAGTTTCTCTCTCGGCCGCGGCGCCCGGTGACCCCACACACCGGGACGCTGCGGCCCTTTCTCGCCCGCAGCCGAGCGCGCGAACTCACGAGCATTTGCGCGGGCTTTTCAGTCTTGCGGCCGCGTTTCTTCCTCCCGTCCGCCGCGATTGGCGAGCAGCCACGGTCGCACCAGAATGATCGAATCCGACACATTGTCGGGGTCGAGGCGCATCGAGATCCCGCCGGGAACCGGCGGCTCCCCCGCGTGCTCCTCGACGATGGCCGGCCGGTCCTCACGCGGGCCTTCGAGCGCATCGCGCAGACCGAGCATCGACGCGCTCAGCACGAGGCCGGCAGTGGTGCGGGCGAAGCGATCGACCGGTCGCGGCGGCGCGGGCTCTTCTTCGAGCATCACCGTCAGGGTAGGTCCGGCTTGACCGTTCCGGTGGTCGCGCTAACGTGGCCGAGTGGCGAACGTACGTTCGACTGACGTACGGCCCGCGCTGACCTGGCAGACCTCGCTGCTGACGGTCTCGCGCGAGCCGCCTTCGGTCGACCCGGGTTTCACAGGAGTGCGACGGACCGCGCTCTCACGTGGAGCCTGGGTCGACCATGTCCCCGCGTGGGTGCGCGGCGCCGACGATCTTCTCGCCGACGTCGTCGCGCGCGCACCCTGGCGGCAACGGACCGTCACGATGCACGGGCGCCTCGTCGCCGAGCCCCGTCTGCACGCGTGGTACGGCTTCGATCCGCACGACAATGCGGTCGCTCCCGTGCTCGGCACCATCGCCGACCTCCTCGGGCCGCGCTACGGCCGCGTGTTCAACCATCTCGGCGCGGCCCTCTACCGCGACGGCCGCGACAGCGTCGCCTGGCACGGCGACCGCATCCCGCACGAGATCGTCGATCCCGTCGTCGCCGTCATCTCCCTCGGTGAGCGCCGGGTGCTGCGCATGCGGCCCAAGGGAGGCGGACCGTCGCAGCCGTTCGTGCTGCACGGCGGTGATCTCTTCGTGATGGGCGGCACGAGTCAGCGCACCTGGGAGCACAGCGTGCCGAAGACCGCGTCGTCGGGCCCCCGCCTCAGCGTGCAGTTCCGCCACGACGTGTGAGCGCGTCGCCGAGCCGGAACCCGTCGACCGTCACTGCGATCGGCGAACGGTCGGCGGCCACCGCCCCGACGAACCCGGTGCCGGCGTCGAACGCGACGCGAGACCATCCGGGGGCCGGCTCGCCCGCGGCGGCGATCCCGCCGACGACACCCGAACGCGCGATGCCCAGACCGCGCGCCTTGAGCACGGCCTCGACCTCGGTCCAGCGTTGCGCGAACTCGCGCGGGCGCGCGCGCGGTTCGAGCGCACGCCAGCGTGCGTAGTCGTCGGCCCTGAAGACGCGTTGCGCGAGCCGATCGAGATGAGGACGGGACCGGACCCGTTCGAGGTCGACCCCGAGGCTCACGCCCGGAGCCGCGAGCGCGACCGCGGCCCGTTCACCCGAATGCGACAGGCTGAAGGCGACCCCTTCGACCCGAGGCCGGCCATTCGGTTCCGACGCGATCGCAATCCGATGCGGCTCCGTGCCCAGCCGTTCGCCGAGCAGCACCCGCGCCGCGAGGTGCGCGACGACGTAGCGGCGCCGCGCGTCTCCGTTGCGCTCCGCCGCGGCGAGACGCTCCGCGTCGTCGAGCAGCGCGATAGTGCGCGTGAGCACCGACGCCGAGACCCGTAGCGAGAAGACCGAGACGGCGACCGCGCTCGGGTCGCTCACGACGCGAGCGACGCGCGCCGACGTTCGATCGCGGCCCGTTCGCGACCGTTCGTCGCGAGTGCGATCGCGCGGTCGTACGCGCCGGCGGCCTCGCCGACATCGCCGGCGCGGCGCAGCAGCTCCGCGCGTGCCGCGTGAAAGGGGTGGTAGGCAGCGAGCGGCTCGGCCAGCGGTTCGAGTCGCGCGAGGCCGGCACGCGGACCGTCGGCCATCGCGATCGCGACCGCGCGATTGAGCGCGACGACCGGGCCCGGCGCGATCTGCACGAGCACGCCGTAGAGCGCGGCGATCTGGGGCCAATCGGTCTCGTCGACGCTCGGCGCGACCGCGTGCAGCGCCGCAATAGCGGCCTGCACCTGGTACGTCCCGACGGCGCCGGAACGCAGCGCGGCGTCGACCAGCGCCTCGCCCTCGTCGATCTCGGCCCGGTTCCAACGCTCACGGTCCTGCTCCTCGAGCAACACCAGATCGCCGTCGACCGAGATGCGCGCCTCGCTCCGCGCGTGATGCAACAGCATCAACGCGAGCAGTCCGGTGACCTCCGCGTCTTCACCGAAGCCGTCGCGAACGAGCCGGGTCAGGCGGATGGCCTCGCGGCAGAGGTCGTCACGCTCGAGGTCGTCACCGGCCGTGGCCGTGTAGCCCTCGTTGAAGATCAAGTAGAGGCACGCGAGCACGCCGGCCAGCCGCTCCTCGAGCAACTCCGGCGGCGGAACCCGGAAGGGAATGCCCGCGTCCCTGATCTTGCGCTTCGCGCGCACGATGCGCTGCGACACCGTGGCCTCACTCACGACGAACGCGCGTGCGAGCTCGGGCGTATCGAGGCCCGCAACCGCCTTCAGCGTCAAGGCGACGCGTGCCTCCATCGTGAGCGCGGGGTGACAGCAGGTGAACAGCAGGCACAACCGGTCGTCGTCGATGGGCGCGGGCGCCACGTCGGCCGGGGGCGCGGCGGACCCGCCGCTGCCGTCGAGGCCGCCCTGGAGCAATGCGACCTTGCGGGCGAGGTTCGCGTCGCGGCGCACACGATCGAGCACCTTGCGACGCGCGGTGGTCGCGATCCACGCGCCCGGGTTCGGCGGCACGCCGGCGTCGGGCCAGGTCTCGATCGCGACGGTCAGCGCATCCTGCGCGGCATCTTCGGCGAGCGCGAGGTCGCCGAACCTCCGGGTCAGACCGGCGACGACCCGGCCCCACTCGACCCGCACGACCCGCTCGATCGACGCGTGAACGTCGATGTTGAGCGGGGCGGCGGGCGCGAGCGGCTCGGAAGGCACCGCACGATTCTTGTCGCGGTGGGCAAGGGCAGTCTGAAGGATCGTCACATGGCCGAGTAGTCGGCCACCGGTCGGACCTCGATCGCGCTGTGCAACGCGCTCGGGATCTGGCCGGCCCAGGCGATCGCGGCGTCGAGGTCGGCGACGTCGATGATGTAGTAGCCGGCCAGGTGCTCCTTGGTCTCCGCGAACGGACCGTCGCTCGTGAGCGTCTCGCCGTCGCGGACCCGGACGGTCGTGGCGGTGTCGTTCCCGTGCAGCGGGTCGCCCGACACGAGTGCGCCGGAGGCGACGAGCTTCTCGGTGTAGGTGCCGTAGGCCTGGTGCTCGGCGTTGGCGCCAGGGGTGCCGGCCGCCGGTGCTGCCTGCGGGTCGACGTAGATGAGCAGCATGTACTTCATGGGTGCCTCGTTTCTCGGTGGTCGCTCAATGCGGGTGTCGTGGGCACAACGAACGGCGATCAGCGATTTCGACCGGGTGCGCCGCGATTCGATTCCTTGGTACTGCACCGATGTCGTATGCGTCATGGGTGCAGTACCAAGGACGCCTTCGGTGGGGTGTCAGTGGCCGATGAGGCGCTCGGTGAGGGTGCGGCCGGTGAGGGGGCGGGCGCGTTCGTCGAGCCTGAGCGACGCGTACTGCAGGGAGCGGGCGGCGAGAAAGCGGAAGGGCTCGGGCTCCCAGGCGCGGGAGTGGTGGTTCACCATCGGCAGCCGGGTGAGCTCGGAGTCGGTGCCGGTGATGAGGTCGGCGAGGACGCGGCCGCCGAGGTTGGTGGCGGCGACACCCTCCCCGGTGTAGCCGTGCGAGGTCGCGATGCCGGTGGCGCGGTCGTACGCCATCGTCGGGATGAAGTCGCGCGGCACGCCGACGGTGCCACCCCACGCGTGCGTGGTGCGCACGCCCGCCAGCGAGGGGAACCAGTCGACGATCGACTGGCGCAACCGCGCGTGCGTCGGTCCGTGCCGGTCGAACTCGGGACGAATCGCCGAGCCGTAGTGGTACGGCGCGCCGCGCCCGCCGAACAGCACCCGGCCGTCTTGGGTGCGCGAGAGGTAGTCGACCGTGAGCGCCTGCGAGTGGACGACGGCCCGGTGCGTCCAGTGGATCTCGGCCAGCTGCGCGTCACTGAGCGGCTCCGTCAGCACGATGAGCGAGTAGATGGGAAGCACCGCGCGCTTGTATCCGGGGAGTCCCGACAGGTACGACTCGCCCGCGAGCACCACCACGTCTGCGCTCACCGTGCCGCGGTCGGTCTCGAGGGCCGGATGGGCACCCGTGCGCACATTCGTCACCGCGGTGCGTTCGACGATCGTCGCGCCCTTGCGCTCGACGGCCCGCGCCAGCCCGCGCACCAGCCGCCCGGGATGCACCGCCGCGGTCGCGGGGAACCAGATGCCACCGACGAGTCCGGCGACGTCGAGGCGCTCCTGTGCCGCGCCCGCGTCGAGCCGGTGCGCAAACTCCGGAACCCCGAGCCGGTCGTAAGTGCGTTGCACCGCGTCGAGTGCGGGCAGCTGATGCTTCCCGATGGCCAGCGAGAGCTCGCCGTCCTTCTGGTATTGCGCGTCGATGCCTTCGGCCTCGACGACCCGGCCGATCTCGTCGACGGTGGCAACCATCGCGTCGTGCACCGCGCGTGCCGCGCCGCGTCCGTAGTGGTCGGTGAGCAGATCGGGCCCTGCGCCGAACCCCGACGTGCACCACGCGCCGTTGCGACCCGACGCGCCGAACCCCGCGATCTCGCGCTCCACCACGAGGATGCGCAGCGACGGGTCCCGAACGAGGAGCGAGTACGCCGTCCACAGGCCCGTGTAACCGGCGCCGAGAATGGCGACGTCGACGGCGACCGATCCGTCGAGTGGCGCTCGCGGCGTCAGATCGTCGTCGCTGGACTCGAGCCAGTAGCTGACCGCGGCGTAGTCGGCTGAATTGGCTGAAGTGGGAGCCATACGCGCGCAGCCTACGAGTGTTCGCCGCATCGAACGGGTGAGTCGTTAGGCTCCCGCGGTGCTCACCGTCGCCTCCGAAGCGCATCGCGTGCACGCGCCGCACGGGGCCGTTCTCGACGCGGGCACACCCATACCGGCGCCGGAGATTCCCGAGCGGGCCGATCGCATCCTCGCCGCGATCGACGTCAACGGGCTCGGCCCGGTACGCGAGCCGGAGCCGCACGGGCTCGCGCCGGTGTTACGCGTCCACTCCCCCGACTACGTCGAGTTCCTGCGCACCGCGTACACCGAATGGATCGCGGCGACGGACGCGAAGTTCGGCAGCGAGGCGACGGCGTACGCGCGACCGGTTCGCGGTGAAGTGGTGCCGCGTCTCGTGCACCCGATCTCGAAGCTCGGCTGGTACTCGCATGACACCGACCCCATCCTGCCCGGCACCTGGGACGCGTCGATCGCGGCCGTCGACATCGCGCTCACGGCCGGCGACGAGTTGCGGGCCGCGGGCGAGGGCGGCGTGTACGCGCTGTGCCGCCCTCCTGGCCATCACGCGGCGTACGACGGTCTCGCCGGTTACTGCTATCTCAACAACGCCGCGATCGCGGCGCGCGCGTTCGCCGATGAAGGCGCGCGGGTTGCCGTGCTCGACGTCGACTTCCATCACGGCAACGGCACCCAGGCTTTCTTCTCCGAGGACCCCGCGGTGTTCTTCGCGTCGCTCCACGCCGACCCCGCCGACGACTACCCCTACTTCTCGGGGTTCGCCGAGGAGCGCGGTGTCGGTGCCGGCGCCGGCACCACCCACAACCTGCCACTGCCACCGGGCACCGAATGGTCGGCGTACGCGGAGGCGCTCCTGGTCGCGTGCCGCGCGATCGGCGCGTTCGGCGCCGACACGTTGGTCGTGTCGCTCGGCGTCGACACCGCGCTGGAGGACCCCGACTCGTTCCGCCTCACCGGTGACGACTTCGGTCGCCTCGGCGCCGCGATCGCGTCGCTCGCACTCCCGACGCTCTTCGTTCAGGAAGGCGGCTACTGCCTCGACGTGATCGGCCGCAACGTCGTGAACGTGCTCGCCGCGTTCGAGGACGCGTAACCCCATGCGAGCCGTGCTGCTGCTCTCCTGTCCCGACCAACCCGGCATCGTGGCCGACATCGGCGCGTTCGTCGCGGCCGTCGGCGGCAACATCGTCGAGGCCGACGAGCACTCGGATCCGGTCGCGGACCTGTTCCTCCAGCGCATCGAGTTCGACGTCGACGGCCCGATCGACGAGCTCCGGATCGCGTTCGCACCCATCGCCGAACGCTTCGCGATGTTGTGGGAGCTGCACGACCGCGCCCGGCTCGTGCGCGTCGCGCTCCTCGCGTCGCGCCAGGGACACTGCGTCGGCGATCTGCTGGTGCGCACCGCGCTGGGCGAGCTACCGATCGAGATCGCGGTCGTCGCGGCCAACCATCCCGACACCGGCGAGCTCGCGGCCCGATTCGACGTGCCGTTCCAGTATCTGCCGGTCGACGGCGATCGCGCCGGTCAGGAGCAGCGCCTCACGAACGTGCTCGACGAGGTCGCCGTCGATCTCGTCGTGCTCGCGCGCTACATGCTCGTCCTGCCCGACTGGATCGTCGACCGCTACCCGCAGCGGATGATCAACGTGCACCACTCGTTCCTGCCGTCGTTCGCCGGCGCCCGCCCGTACGCGCAGGCCCACGCACGCGGCGTCAAGGTCATCGGTGCGACCGCGCACTACGTGACACCCGAGCTCGACGAAGGTCCGATCATCGCCCAGCAGGTGCTGCCGGTCTCGCACCGCGACGACCCGGCGCGCCTCACCCGCCGCGGACGCGACCTCGAGACCCTCGTGCTCGCGGAAGCCGTCCGCCTGCACGTCGAGCACCGTGTGATCGTCTACGGCCGCCGCACCGCCGTGTTCGACTAACGCGCGCGCTCCGGGACCAGACGGGCGGGCGCGCACAGCACCGCGAGCACGACGGCCCAGACCGCGCCGAGCACAAGGAGCGCACCGATCGAGCGGTGGGCGAACGGACCCCACACGAGCGCGCCGACACCGACCGAGCCGCCGAAGCCCATGATCCACAACGCGGTGACGCGGCCCCGTACGGCCTCCGCGATGTGCTCCTGCAGCACCGTCGACAGCGAAGTGATCACGACGAAGTACGCGTACCCGAGCGCGAACGCAACCGGGAACGACGCCGCGCCGACGCGCAGGAGCCCGAAGAGCGCGAGGAGCGCGGCGAAGGCGACGAGACCGGGGCGCACCAACAGCGACTTCGACCGCGCCGCGAACACCGACCCGACGCTGACCGCTCCGATCGCCGCGCCGAGGCCGAAGCACGCGTACAACATGCCGTAGCTCGTCGACTTGGGTGAGATGCCGTAGTGCTCGGCCGCGACGACCGACATGAAGGAGATGAAGTTCAGCGACACGAACGAGAAGGTGAACACCACGAAGAGCACGCGGGTCACGAGCCGGTCGGACAACGCGACCCGGAACCCCGACATGAGTCGCGCGAACCCGCGTTCCGCGATCACGGTGTCGACCCTGCGTGGGTAGCGGGCGGCGAGCAGGCTGTACACCGCGGCGAGGTACGTGAGCGCGTTGATGACGAAGACCGGCGAGGCTCCCCACTGCGAGTAGATCAGCGCCGCAATCGGCGGGCCGATGACGCGCGAGAGGTTCATCTGCACCGACGCCAACGCAACCGCGCCCGAGAGATCCTCACGCGGCACGAGCGACGGCATGATCGCGCTCATCCCCGGACCGCCCACGGCGTTGGCGATGCCGATCGCCAGCACGCACACGAAGATGGCCGCCGGCGACGGGTGGTGCTTGAGGGCAAGACCGGCGAGCACCAGGGCGAGCACGAGCTGCACAAGCTGGGCGGTCACGAGCAGACGCCGCCGGTCGAGCGTGTCGGCGAGCACCCCGCTCACGGTCGACAGGAACAGCAGTGGGCCGAGCTGCGCGAAGGCGAGCAACCCGACGTAGCCCGCCGAGTGGGTCAGCACGAACCCGTACGCGCCGAGCAGCACGTTCTGCATCCACGTGCCGACGTTGGAAGCGAACACCCCCGCCCAGAACACGCGGAAGTCGCGGTGGCGCAGTGCGGCGCGCGCCGTTCCGGTGACCAGGACGACATCGCCGTCGATGAGGGCGTCGGATACCTGCTCCGAGTCGGCGTCGTCGGAACGGTGCACCTGCATCGCCGGCAAACCTAGAGGAGGCCGGAGGTTGACCCGTAAGCCGGGGACGGGGAAGGGTGGGCGCCGTGTTCGACCTGATCGTCGTCGGCGGTGGCGTCGTCGGCGCCTCGGCCGCCTACCGCAGCGTTGGTCACGGCGCCCGGACCCTCCTCGTCGACGCCCACCACGAAGGCCGCGCGACCGATGCGGGCGCGGGCATCGTGTCGCCCGAGACCGAGATCCGCGACGGCTCACCGCGACAGCCGATGGTCGATGCGACCCCCGCGTTCTACGCCGAGCTCATCGACTCACTGGCGCGCAACGGTGAGCACGACACCGGCTTCTCGCGTTGCGGCAAGCTCGTGATCGCGCGCGACGAACGCGAAGTCGCGATGATCGACGCCTACCTCCGTCTCCTGCTCGACCCAGAGCGTCCCGGCCCGGTTCCGGACGGCATCGACGAGATCACACCTGCCGCCGCGCACGACCGGTTCCCGGTGCTCGGAACCGTGCTGAAGGCATTCGTCTCCCGCCACGCGGCCCGCGTCGACGGGCGCCAGCTGACGGCCGCGTTGTTGCGCGCCGCAGAGCATCACGGCCTCGAACGCATGCCCGGAACCGTCGACGATCTGATCTTCGACGGCGAGCAGGTCACCGGCATCAGGTGCGGTACGCGATCAATCGAGGCGCGGGCCGTCGTCATCGCCGGGGGCGCGTGGACTCCCACGTTGGCCGAGCGGCTCGGCGTCAGCCTCCCCGTCGTTCCCCAACGGGGACAAATCGCGCACCTGCAGCTCGAAGGCGTCGACACCGCGGCGTGGCCGGTGGTGTCGCCGCTGCACGACCACTACATGGTCGCGTGGCCCGGCGGTCGGGTCGTGTGCGGCGCGACCCACGACGACACCGGCTTCGACACGCGCGTCACCGTCGCCGGGATACAGGAGATCATCGACCGCGCGCTCTCGGTCGCGCCCGGGCTCGCCGACGCGACCGTGCTCGAGGTACGCGTGGGCTTGCGGCCGGTCTCGACCACCGGGCTCCCGATCCTCGGGCCGCTCCCCGGCCGGCCCGGCGCGTTCGTTGCGACCGGCCACGGCGCGAGCGGGCTCACCTTCGGGCCGTGGGGCGCGAGCGCGGTCACCGACCTCGCGCTCGGACAGCCGACCGAGATCGACCTCACGCCCTTCGCGGCGCCCTCGATCTCCTAGATTGCGCCGATGCACGACTCCGTCACCGTTCACATCGCCGCACCTCCCGAACGCGTGTGGGAGCTGGTGAGCGACGTCACCAAGATCGGCAAGTACAGCCCCGAGACCTTCGAGGCCGAGTGGGTCGACGGCGCGACCGGGCCGGCCGTCGGCGCCAAGTTCCGCGGCCACGTGAAACGCAACGGCATCGGTCCGGTCTACTGGACGACCTGCGTCGTCTCCGCGTGCGTGCCGGGCCGCGAGTTCGCGTTCGGTGTCGGTCCGGCCGACAAGCCGCTGAACGTCTGGCGCTACGAGTTGCAGGCCTCCGGCGACGGCACCGATGTCACCGAGTCGTTCACGCTCGCGAACACCGCCGCGCTCCGCCTCTACTGGGCTGTGCTCGGTTGGGCGCGCGGCAAGACCAACCGCAACGACATGCGCACCACGCTCGAACGGATCAAGGCCGAGCTCGAGTAGACGCGATCCGCGCGCCTATCCCCTACGCGTCGTGCCGGAGCGTATGCACGAGCGCAACCGCGACGAGCGCGGCCGCGAGCACGAGGAACAGCCCGGCTTCCATCCATTGGAACCGCCAGTACTGGCTCGCCGGATGCAGGCGAATGACGAAGTGATAGCCGAGCTTGCCGAGACAGGTGTCGGAGGTCGTCCGGTCGGCGGCCACGCGGCACGTATCGGGGATCGCGATGGGCCCGTCGGCGCTCTTACCGGCCCCGGTGACGAGGTGCTGGCTGAGGGTCCACGAGCCTGACGGCGGGTTCGCGTTCGCCGTCAGGGCGTAGACCCGGGAGACCGCCTTCTCATAGTGCGGTCGTAGGTACACCGAGACGAGCAGGCGAACCCCCGCGTACGCGAAGACCGTCGTCGCCAGCGCCGGCAGCGGCCGCCTCAGGATGCTCCCGGCGGCGAGCCCGAGGGCGACCGCGAACACCGCGAACGCGATCGGTGCGATGTTCTGCGAGTCGAACTGCGCGCCTTCGAACCGGTTCCCGTAGAACGAGTTCGGTGTGCCCGACCACCACGTGACGAGCGCGCTGATCGCCGCGCTCAGGACGATCGTCGCGCCGATGGCGGTCGCGACCTTGCTGAAGAGCCAGCGGCGCCGGGTGACCGACTGCGTCCACACGAGCACGTTCGTCGCGTGCTCCGTCTCGCGCGCGATCAACGAGGCTCCGAAGAACGCGCCGAGCAGGAGCGGCACGACGATGCTCAGGTGCACGAGATCGATGATGGCGCCGTAGCCCGAGAACAGGTTGCCGTTGAAGCCGCAGGTGTGGGTCGCATCGCAGTTGCGGGCGGCGTAGAGAATGTTGCCCATGTGCACGCCGGTGAGCCAGACCGCCACCGCGAACAGTGCGATCGCGATCCCCGTCACCAGTGCCTGACTGCGGTGCTGGCGCCACAGCAGCCAGGTCATCGGCCGCCCTCCACGAGTGCGAATCCCGTCTCCTGATGCGAACGTTGCCCTAGGTACGCGAGCACGATCTCCTCGAGGTCGATGTCGTCGACACGCCACGCGGGATCGATCACGGGACCGTTCAATTTCGCGATCAAACTCACTTCACGCGGTGTGCGGGTGCATGTGAGCACCTGATGATCACGCTCGATCGCGGTGGTGTCGCGCGCGGGCGCCGTGAGCAGCTTGTGCGACGCGAGCAGGTCGTCGATCTCGGCACAGATCACCGGCTGCGAGTCGGCGATGAGAATGAGGTGGTCGCACACGCGCTCGAGGTCCGGGAGCAGGTGGCTCGACAACAAGACGGTGACGCCACCATCGGCGACGGCACCCGCGAGCGCGGAGAGGAACTCTCGGCGGGCGAGCGGATCGAGCGCGGCGACCGGCTCGTCGAGCAGCAGCACCTGCGGACGTTTCCCGAGCGCGAGCGCCAGCGCGACCTGCGCCCGCATGCCGCCCGACAGCGCTTCCATCGGGCGGTCGAGCGGGATCCGCAGATTGCGCAGGCGATCGCGCGTCAGCCCGTCGTCCCAGGCCGGGTTCATGTGCGCGCCGAGCGCCAGGTGATCCTCGGCGTTCCAGCGCCGGTAGAGCGGAACCTCCTGCGCGAGGTAGCCGATCTCGCGGAGGAAATCACGGTTGTCGGCGGGTGCACGCCCCGCGACGTGGGCGGTGCCGGCACTCGGACGGCTCAGGCCCGCGAGCATGCGCATCAACGTGGTCTTGCCCGCCCCGTTGGCGCCGACGAGCCCCGACACTCGCCCGACCGGAACCTCGATCGAGCAGTGTTGCAGCGCCCACACCGATCCGTACCGTTTCCCGAGGTCGACGGTGTCGATGGCGAGGTCGGTCATGCGATGGCCTCGGCGCCGCCCGCGTGCAGCGTCTCGCGCACCATGGCCTCGATCGACCGGTCGTCGAGACCGGCGTCGCGCGCCTTGTCGACCCACCGCGCCAGGCTGCGGACGAGGGCCGCGTGTGCACCGGGCGCCGGACCGGGCGGTCGCCGCAGCACGAAGGTGCCCGCACCCGGACGCCCTTCCACCAGGCCTTCGTGCTCCAACTCCCGGTAGCCCTTGAAGACGGTGTTCGGGTTGATCGCCAACTGTGTGACGACCTCCTTCACCGTGGGCAACTGGTCGCCCGGACGCAGGATCCCGGCCACGAGGGCCTGACGAACCTGCTGCGCGATCTGGAGATACGGCGGGATGCCCGACTTGGTGTCGAGCCGCAGGGAGATCACCAAACGATCAAATCACTAGGCATCTAGTTATTTGAGCACGGCTCCCCTGCCGAGTCAATCCCGCCGTTCTCAGCCGGGCGCGAGCGGGGCGGTGCCGATCACGTGGCGCGCCCGGAGGTCGGCGAGCTCGGCGTCGGTGACGCCGACCGCGCGCAGCACCTCGTCGGTGTGCTCGCCGAGGGTCGGCGCGGGCGTCGACCAGAACGTGTGCGGGCCTGCCGACATCCGCATCGGAAACGTCGGGTAGTCGTGGCGGCCGACGAGCGCATGGTCGAGCGGTTCGAAGTAGCGACGCGCGCGCAACTGCGGGTCGTCGAGCGCGAGGTGACCGGGAACGACGGGCCACGCGGCGATGCCTTCCGCGCGCAGTTGCGCGCCGGCTTCCTCCTTCGTGCGTGTCGCGCTCCATTCGGCGCGCGCGGCTGCGTCGAGCGGGTCGGCCGCCTGGTCGAGCGCGACCCATTCGTCGTCACCCGCGCAGCGGAAGACTCCACCTTCACCGCGGCGGCCGACGAGCTCGCCGTACTCGGAGAACCGGATCACCTGCTCGGCGGTCGTCGCCACCGCGACCTCGATCATGGCCATCTCGACGAGCCCGCCCTCACCCGTCCGGTCGCGATGCTCGAGCGCCGCAACGACCGCGAGCGCGGCGTGCGTGCCGACCATCGGGTCGACGACGCCACCCGCGATGATCGGCGGTCCACCTTCGTAGCCCGTGACCCACGCCATCCCCGTGAGCTGCTCCATCGTCTGCGCGAAGCCGGGCCGGTCCCGCCACGGCCCCGTGAGGCCGAAGGCGGGCAGCCGCAGCATCACAACGTCGGGGCGGATCACCCGGATGGCGGCGTACGAGAGGCCGAAGTCGTCGAGCACTCGAGGCGTGAAGTTCTCCGTAACGACGTCGCACTCCGCAACGAGCCTCCGCGTGAGCTCGCGGCCGCTCTCCTGTGACAGATCGAGGGTGATCCCCCGCTTCGACAGATTGACCGCATGGAACAACGCCGACTTCTCGAAGTACT
>JBBSEC010000020.1:0-47579 GCA_038240075.1 Acidimicrobiia bacterium | reverse complement strand
TCGGGCGTGCACGTCGCCGACTGGGGGATCAACCTGCAGAACCGCGGCTCGTCGTTCTCGCTCGACCCCGCGCACGTGAACGCGATCGCGCCGGGCAAGCTGCCGATGCACACCCTCGTCCCCACGCTGAGCCTGCGCGACGGAGAACCGTGGCTCGTGTTCGGAAGCATGGGCGGTCAGGGACAGATCCAGACGCACGCGCAGGTCCTCACTCGCATCGTCGTCGACGGCGACGACCCGCAGACCGCGATCAACGCGCCCCGCTGGCAGGTCGATCCCGACCGCTGGCGCGTCGCGATCGAGCCCCGGTTCGGTTCGGAGTGCCTCGACGATCTGGGCGCGCGTGGCCACGACCTCCGCCCGGTGCGTGAGTACGACGACACCATGGGTCACGCCCACGCCATCGAGCTCACGCCGAGCGGCTACCTGTGCGCCACGGACCCGCGCGCAGAGGGCGCCGTGCTCGGCCTCTGACGAACCCGCGGGTCACCTACGCTGCACAGATGGACGATTCCGGGACGGGAAGGATCCTCACCCTCCCCAATGTCGTCACGCTCGCGCGGCTGCTGTGCGTCCCGCTCTTCCTCTGGCTGCTGCTCGGTTCGCACCCGCACGTCGCCGTTGCCGCATGGCTCCTTGCCGGCCTCGGTGCGACCGACTGGGTCGACGGCTACCTCGCCCGGCACCTCCACCAGGGGAGCGAGTTCGGCAAGATCTTCGATCCCACGGCCGACCGGCTGCTGCTGCTCGCGGCGACCGTCGGGATCATCGTGGCCGACGTGCCCATCGGCGCGCGCATCCTGGCGATCGTGCTGCTGGTCCGCGAAGCGGTCGTCGCCGGTGCGACGCTCGTGCTCGCGGCCGCCGGCGCGCGCCGCATCGACGTGCTGTGGGTCGGCAAGGCGGGGACGCTCGCGGTGATGTTCTCGCTCCCGATGCTGCTGCTCGCCGCGTACGTCGGCGGCTTCTGGCACGCCGTCCTGCTCATCGGTGGATGGGGCTTCGGGATACCGGGCACGGTGCTCGGGTACTACGCGGCGGCGAAGTACGTGCCTGCCGCGCGCGCGGCGCTCAAAGAGGGACGCCGCGCCCGAATCGAGAAAGCGGTCACATGAGGACGGTCACATGAAGGCAGTGATCCTGGCGGGCGGTGAGGGCACGCGTCTCCGGCCGCTCACGAGCAACCAGCCCAAGCCGATGCTGCCGATCGCGAACGTGCCGATGATGCGGCACGTGTTGCGGCTCCTGACGAAGCACGGCTTCGACGACATCGTCGTCACCGTCGCGTTCCTCGCCAACCAGATCCGCAACTACTTCGGTGACGGTGGCGAGTTCGGCGTGCGGATGCGGTACGCGACGGAAGACTCGCCGCTCGGCACCGCCGGTTCGGTCCGCAACGCGATGGACGAGCTCGACGAGCCCTTCCTGGTGATCGCGGGCGACGTCATCACCGACATCGACCTCACCGCGGTCGTGAAGGCCCACACAGACCGCGAGGCGTTCGCGTCGATCGCGTTGAAGCGGGTGAACAACCCGGTCGACTTCGGCATCGTGATCACGAACGACGACGGGACGATCGACCGCTTCCTCGAGAAGCCCACGTGGGGGCAGGTCTTCTCCGACACGATCAACACCGGTATCTACGTGCTCGACCCCGGCGTGTTCGACTTCATCCCCGCCGGCGAAGCGGTCGACTTCTCCAGTGACGTGTTCCCCAAAGTCCTCGAGCGCAAGCTGCCGTTGTTCGGAACCGTGGTCGACGGCTACTGGGAGGACGTCGGCACCCTCGAGGCGTACCGCGCCGCACACGAGGACATCCTCTCCGAGCGGGTCGACATCGAGATCCCCGGCTTCAAGCTGCGCGACGGCGTCTGGGCCGGCGAGGGCGCCGACATCTCACCTGACGCCCGGGTCGAGGGTCCCGTCCTTGTGGGTGACAACACGCGCGTGGAAGCGGGAGCCGAGCTGCGCCCCTTCACCGTGCTCGGTGGCGACGTCGTGGTGAAGGCCAACGCGAGCATCGAGCGGACGGTCGTGCACGACCACGTCTACGTCGGCAACTCGGCGCGCCTGCGCGGAGCGGTCGTCGGCCGCGCGAGCGACCTCCGGCGCAACGTCCATGTCGACGAGGGTGTCGTGATCGGCAACGACTGCTTCGTCGGCGAAGGCGCGTCGATCAACCCGCAGGTGAAGATCTACCCGTTCAAGAGTGTGGAAGCGGGTGCCGCGGTCACGTCGTCGATCGTGTGGGAAACGCGGGGCGCACGCACGCTCTTCGGACGCAGGGGCGTGCGCGGGCTCGCCAACGTCGACATCACATCCGAGGTCGCGGTGCGTCTCGCCCTCGCGTACGGCACGTCGCTGCCGAAGGGGTCGCTGGTCACGACGAGCCGCGACACGAGCCGCACCGCGCGCGCCCTGAAACGGGCGATCATCGGGGGGCTGAACCTCTCGGCTGTCCACGTGATGGACCTCGAGCTCGCGACGGTCCCGCTCACCCGCTTCCTCGTCCGCACGGAGCGGGCGCAGGGTGGGATGACCGTGCGGCTCGCGGCGGGCGACCCCGACTCGGTCGAGATCCGTTTCTTCGACTCGCACGGCGCCGACATCGACGAGGGAACCCAGCTCAAGATCGAGCGGCTCCACTCGCGTGAAGACTTCCGGCGCGCGTTCGCCGGCGACATCGGCGAGATCATCTTCCCGCCCCGCGCGATGGAGTACTACACGGCCGCGCTGACCCGCAGTGTCGACATCGACGCCATCTCGGAGCGCCGCTTCAAGGTCGTGCTCGACTACTCGTTCGGCGCGGTGGCATCGGTCATGCCGAACGTGCTGGCGAAGATCGGTGCCGAGGTGCTCTCGGTCAACCCGTACGCGAGCACGGCGTACGCCACCGAGGCCGCCGAGGACGCCGAAGATCACGGGCTGCGCGTCGAGCGCCTCGGCAACCTCGTGCGGTCGTCGGGCAGCGACCTCGGCGTCGTGTTCGACGCCGACGGTGAGACGGCCACGTTCGTCGATGACCGCGGCGAAGTGCTCTCAGCCGAGCGCACGATGCTCGTGCTCGTCACCCTCGTCTGCAGCTCGCGCCCCGGCGCGCGGCTCGCGCTGCCGGTCTCGGTGAGCCGGGAGGCGGAGCGCATCGCCGACAAGCACGGCGCGACGATCACGTGGACCAAGTTGTCGGCCGCGCACCTCATGGAGGTCGCGGGCAACGGCAGCGTCGACTTCGCGGCCTCCCAGGAAGGCGGGTTCATCTGGCCCGACGTCCTTCCCGCGTACGACGCGGTGGCGACGCTGCTGCACCTGCTCGACCTCCTCGTCAGCGCGGACGAGAAGCTGTCGGAGATCAGCGCGCGGATCCCGCAGAGCTTCGTCGCCCACGAAGAGGTCCCCACGCCGTGGGACACCAAGGGCGCGGTGATGCGCGAGATCGTCGAGCGCTCGAAGGGCGAGGAGCTCGTCCTCGTCGACGGGGTCAAGATCATCCGTCCGGAGGGCTGGGTCCTGGTGCTCCCCGATCCCGAACGCCCGGTCACCCACGTCTGGGCCGAAGGCGACACCGATCGCGAAGCCCGCCGCCTCGTCGCGGTGCAGTCCGGGCGCATCGCCGAAGTTGCGAGGTAACCCTCAAATCGCGAGGCGCGGCAGTGTCGGGCTAGCTTCCCGGGCCATGGAACTCCCCGAAGACCTGCGCTACAGCGCGGAGCACGAATGGGTCCGCGTCGCGGTCGACGGTGGCCGCAGCACCGCCGAGGTCGGCATCACCGATTTCGCGCAGGACACCCTCGGTGACATCGTCTACGTGCAGCTCCCCGAGGTCGGCGCGACGCTCGCCGCGTCGGCCGCGTGCTCGGAGGTGGAGTCGACCAAGTCGGTCTCCGACATCTACGCACCGGTCGGCGGCACCGTCGTCGCGGTCAACGAGGCCCTGGTGACCACGCCCGAGCTCCTGAACTCCGATCCCTATGGTGCCGGCTGGATCTTCCGGCTCGAGCTGGCCGATCCGGCAGAGGTCGACGCGCTCATGGATGCAGCCGCCTACCGGAGCCTGGTCTCAACCTGAGGTCGAGCTAGAGGTCGAGGGCGGCGGCATCGTTGCCGGGCCTCCTGAGCGTCAGTAGCCTCGGTGTCGTGATCTGTGGCCGCTGTGGGCATCCCAACCCCGACGGTGCGAACTATTGCTCGTCGTGCGGGGCCCCGATCATCTCCCCGGAGGAGACCACCCTCACCCTCAGTGCGGTGGAGGCGGCCGACCTCGAGGACGACCTCGCCAAGTACCTCGACGACCTGCCGGCCGGCGTCGGGCTCCTCGTGCTGCGCCGCGGACCGAACGCCGGCAGCTCGTACCGCCTCGAGTCGGAGAGCACCACCGCGGGCCGCCACCCCGACTCCGACATCTTCCTCGACGACATCACCGTCTCGCGTCGCCACGCCGTCATCGAGCGGGCCGGCGACGGATTCACGGTTCGCGATGCCGGGTCGCTCAACGGCACCTACGTCAACCGCGATCGCGTCGACAAGGCCGAGCTCCACACCGGCGACGAGCTGCAGATCGGCCGTTTTCGCCTGAGCTTCGTGCTCGGCGAGGCCCGAGAGCCGTGAGCGTCGACGATGAGCGTTCGACGATGAGCGTTCGACGATGAGCGTTCGACGATGATGGCCCGGGCCCACGCGTCGATCGGCGACGTGCTCAATCAGCTCCGCGAGGAGTTTCCCGAGATCACGATCTCGAAGATCCGCTTCCTCGAGAGCCAGGGTCTCGTCGACCCCGAGCGCACGCCCTCGGGATACCGCAAGTTCTATACCGGCGATGTCGAACGGCTGCGCTGGATCCTGCGCGAGCAGCGCGAGCACTTCCTCCCGCTCAAGGTGATCAAGGAACGGCTCGACGAGATCGACCGCGACGGCGGGTTCGCCGAGTCACCGGAGGCGAAGGCCGAGGCGACCCAGGCGGTCGCGCAGTTGTTCGCGAGCGCACGGACGGAGCCCGGGAAGCGCGAGGCCGACACCGTCGCCGACTCGCTCGGTGCCGATGACGACGCCGAGGCGTTCCACGTCGAGAACGGGGGAGCGATCCTCACCCGGGCGGAGCTGGCCGATCTCGCGGGACTCGACGACGCCGGCCTCGCCGAGCTGGAGGCGTACGGGTTCTTGAAGCCGTCGCTCACGGCGAGCGACCGCGCGCTCTTCGACGACGACGCGCTCACGATCGCGAAGATCGCGCAGGCGTTCATGCAGTTCGGCATCGAGCCGCGGCACCTGCGGATGTACCGCGCGTTCGTCGAGCGCGAAGCCTCCCTCTTCGAGCAGGTGCTGATGCCGTACCGCCGCCAGCGCAATCCCGAGGCGCGCGCTCGTGAGATCGAGACGCTCGGCGAGTTGGCCGGCCTCGGCCGCCGCTTGCGCACCGCGCTGCTGCAGCAGAGCGTGCGGCAGTCGTTCGGTTCCTGACGCGGCTGTGCCCGCCCGCCCGATCCTGCTCGGACCGGAGGAGCTGCGTGCCGTGCTCGCGCGCATCGGTGCCGAGATCGCGGCCGACCATCCCGACGGTGTGGTGCTCGTCGGCGTGCTGAAGGGTGCGTTGCTGTTCCTCGCCGACCTGGCGCGCGCGATCCCCGATGTGCCGGTCGAGGTCGACTTCATCGCGATCTCACGCTTCAAGCCCGGCTCCGGTCGCGTGCGCATCACCCAGGACGTGCAGATCGACATCGGCGGGCGCGATGTCGTCATCGTCGAAGACATCGTCGACACCGGGTTGACGCTGTCGTACCTCTCGGCGCAGCTCCTGGCGCGCAGCCCGCGGACCCTCGATGTGTGCGCGTTGCTCGATCGCGAGTCTCGGCGGATCGTGCCCGAGAAGGTGCGGTATCGCGGTGTGGTGCTCGAAGACGGCTTCGTCCTCGGCTACGGCCTGCACTACCGCGATCTGTACCGCAACCTGCCCTTTGTCGTCGTGGGCGACCGGGACGTCGTCCAGGATCGACCCGATGTCTACGTGTCGGAGCTGTACGGAGCGGCGGCCTCGGAGCGTTCCGCGCGGGACGGAGGCACCGGACCCCGGTGGTAGGGTCGTTGAGCCGAGCCGAAGCGGAGGGTGCCGTGATCCGACTGTCCCTCGTCGGGGTACGTGTGGAGGTGGGAACCAACCCGCCCCAGCCCATCGTGTTGCTGCGCGAGGACGACGGGCAGCGTTACCTCCCGATCTTCATCGGCACGCCCGAGGCGACCGCGATCGTCTACGCGCTCCAGGGCATGGACACGCCGCGCCCGATGACCCACGACCTGTTCAAGCGGGTTCTCGACGACCAGCAGGTGAAGCTCGAGCGGATCGAGATCACCGAGCTGCACGACGGCACGTTCTACGCCAAGCTCTCCCTCGACCGGGCGGGCGAGCACTCCACGATCGACAGCCGTCCCTCCGACGCCATCGCGCTCGCCGTCCGCTACGGCACCGACGTGCCGATCTTCGCCGAGGAGGCCGTGCTCGACGAGGCCGGCGTGCTCTTCGACCAGGACGACGACGTCGCGGAGGAAGAAGAGCAGGTCGAGGAGTTCCGGGAGTTCATCGAGAACGTCCGGCCCGAGGATTTCGCTCAGTAAAGCGCCGTCGCGCCGCCAATTCCGCAACCCTCGACTCGCGGTTGACGTTGACGTCGAGAGAGCAGACCGGTACGTTCACATCCACGTAACTACGAGGATGTGAGCTTCATGGTCGACGTCGGTGAGAACGGTGAGGGGTTTCGGGGGCCGCAGGTCTGCGCCGTCGTGGGGATCACCTACCGCCAGCTCGACTACTGGGCCCGCACCCACCTCGTGCGCCCGTCGCTGTGCGATGCGGCGGGGAGCGGCACGCAGCGTCTGTATTCGTATCGAGACCTCGTCGAGTTGAAGGTCGTGAAGAGCCTGCTCGACGCCGGCGTCTCGCTGCAGACCGCGCGCAAGGCGATCGACTATCTGCGCAGCCACCTCGGCGAAGACCTCGCGTCGGCGAGCCTCGTGCTCGACGGCAGCAAGTCGGTGCTCGCGATCAGCGACAGTCAGATCGTCGACCTCGTGCGCCAGGGGCAGGGCGTGCTCAACATCGTCCCGCTCGCGCGAGTGGTCGACGCGCTCGACGCCGAGATCCTCGCGCTCACGCCGCGCGCCGCCGACTCGTCGGCGCACCCGGCGCGGGTCGTTCAGGGGGGATAGGCGATCGACGACGCGCCGCTTCCGCACGAGCAGGTCCGCTTCGCGCACAACTCGGAGCGGCAGTTCGCGAAGTTGCTCGACTTCTACGCGATCGTCTGGGAGTACGAGCCGCGCACGTTCGTCCTGATGCGCGACCGCGACGACAACCCGGTGCAGGCGTTCAGCCCCGACTTCTACCTGCCCGCGTACGACCTCTACATCGAGATCACCACGCTGAACCAGAAGCTGGTGACGAAGAAGAACCGCAAGGCGCGAATGGTGCAGGAGCTGTATCCCGACGTGTCGGTGCGGGTGCTTTACCAACGCGACTATCTGCACCTCCTCGTGAAGTACGGCCTCGAGCCGCCGTCGCAGCTGAGCGCGGCGAGCGGCGCGCCGGAGCCCCTTCGTTTCGGGCCCGATGTCGAACCGCTCGACCGGAGCGCCGCGGCCGAGAGCGCCTGAACGGCTGCCTCGTTGGACGACTCGCTCCGCCACAGCCCACTCGACGCCGCGCACCGTCGCCTCGGAGCGCGGTTCGCGCCCTTCGGCGGGTGGGAGATGCCGATCCAGTACACGGGAGTGCTCGAGGAGCACCGCGCGTGCCGGTCGAACGCGGTCGTGTTCGATGTGTCGCACCTCGGCACGCTGCGATGCGGTGGTGGGGGAGTGTTCGACGCGTTGCAGTGGGCCCTGACCAACGATCTGAACCGCATCGCGCCCGGACGCGCGCAGTACACGCACCTGCTCGACGAGCGCGACGCCCACGTCGTCGACGATCTCATCGTCTGGTGGCTCGCGCCCGCCGAGCTCCTCGTCATGCCGAACGCGTCGAACACCAAGCCGTTGGTCGACGCGCTGCGCGATGCGAGCAGCCGGTTCGGATCACCGGACGACACGGTCGCCGACGTCACCGACGGACGTGCGGTGCTGGCCGTGCAGGGACCCCAGGCGCGGGCGCTGCTCGCGCCGGTGGCTCCAGACGCGGCCGCGGTGGCGCGCTTTCACGTGCAGCGGTTCACCTGGCGCGGCGCCGACTGCATCGCGGCGGGTACCGGCTACACGGGCGAGGACGGCGTCGAGATCCAGGTCCCCGCGGATCGCGCGGTCGAACTGTGGGATGCGATCGCCGCGGCGGGGGTGCTGCCCGCAGGTCTGGGCGCGCGCGACACGCTGCGGCTCGAGGCCGGGCTGCCGCTGCACGGTCACGAGCTCGGGCCGGGGATCACGCCGCTGCAGGCCGGGCTCGGCTGGGTCGTCCGCTTCGACAAGGGCGACTTCCGCGGCCGGGCTCCACTCGTTGCCGAGCGCGATCGGGGTGTGGCCCGGCGGCTCCGGGGCATGACGACCGAAGGCCGGCAGCCGCCCCGAGAGGGTGCGACGGTGATGCGCGAGGGCGCGACCGTCGGGATGGTCACGAGCGGGAACTTCTCACCGGTGCTCGGTCACGGGATCGCGCTCGGCTTCCTTGACCCCGCGATCGAGCCCGGCGCCGACGTCGACATCGACGTGCGCGGCAAGCTGCTCCCCGCGCGCGTGGTCGCGCTTCCGTTCGTCCGCCGGTGAGCGGCGCGCTCAGACCGCGGCGGCGGGCAGGCAGCGAACGGTGACCAGGCGGTCGGTGCGGAAGCTGGCGACGCGTTCACTCCAGCTCGAGAGCCGGTGCACGCGACTGTTCGACAGGAAGAACGTCGTGAGCGGGCCTTCGAGCTCGTAGGAGTCGGCGCCGTCGATGCGCTCGACCGTGCCGTCGGTGGTGACGACTTCGAAGACCATCGCGCGCTCCGGGGGTCGTGGACGTGGTGTGGAGGAGTGTCACCGTACGACGCGCGGCTTGTGGATCGTAAGAGGGATCAACCTGTGGACGAGTTGTGGACAACGCAGTCACCGAGGAACGCGAGCAGCGCGGCGTTGAAGTCCGACGCGCGCTCGAAGTACGACGAATGACCGGCGCCCGCGATCTCGACGATGCGCGCGTCGTCGAGCAGCGCGGCTCCGGCACGGATGAGCGGTGCGGGAAACAGCTGATCCTCCGGTGACGTGACGACGAGGATCGGAACCGCGGTCGCGTTCATCTGCGCGTGCGTCACTTCCCATCCCGTCAACGCGCGCATCACCGCCGGGAACGGAGGCTCGTGGAACGAGTCGAGCTGCTGGTAGAGGAACGCGAGGGCAGGGTCGCGCGACGCGAGCGTCGAGCTGATGGCCGAGTGTTGACCGAGACGCACGGCGTCGGCCGCGCCGGCCTTCAACAGACTGCGGAAGTGCGCGTGCAGGTCGGGCGTGAAGAGCCCGCCGATCGTGTTGGCGAGCGTGAGCGACCGCACGCGCTCGGGGGGCGCGATCGTGAACGCGCTGACCCACCACCCGCCCATCGACTGCCCGACCAGATCGACTTCTTCGACACCGGCCGCGTCGAGGATCGCGGCAAGGTCGCCCTGCGCGATGTCGGCTCCCACGACACCGGTGCGACACGTCGAGTTGCCGAAGCCGCGGCTGTCCCAGGTGACGACGCGGTAGCCGGCCGCGCTCAGCGCGGGCACCTACTGGAACCACGACGCGTGAGTACCGCCCGCGCCGTGGGTCAGGACGACGGTGCGCGCCGCCGGTTCGCCGGTCACTTCGTAGTAGAGCGACTCGCCATCGTGATCGAGTCGTGAGGTTCGCCACTCGGGCGCGAGTGAATTCACGCCGCGCATCGTAGGATCGCTGACGGGGGAGCGGCGGGGTGGAGACAGAGCGCCTGCTCGACGTGATCGAGCAACAACTCGGTGCCGGGCTGGTCGGGCTCGCCATCGCGGTCGTCGCCGACGGCGAGATGGCGTGGTCGGGTGGCTTCGGATCCCTCGACGTCGACCGACCCGATCCGATCACGACGCGGGCCGTCTTTCCCGTGCACTCGGTGAGCAAGTCGATCGTTGCGACCGCGCTCATGAGGTGGGTCGAACGCGGCGCGGTCGGGCTCGACGATCCGGTCAACCGCCACCTCGGCGCGGTGCAGGTCGCCAACGAGTGGGAGGCCACGAATCCGGTCACGATCCGGCAGCTGCTGACGCACACCGCGGGCCTGCCGATGTCGCTGGGCTGGGGTTCGAGCCCCACGCTCGAGGCGCTGGTCGGAGACGAAGTGTGCACCGAAGCCGAGCCCGGCGCGCGCCTGATCTACGCGAACTGGGGCTACGACGTCGCCGGCTGCCTCGTCGGATCGAGGTCGGGGTACCCGAGGAGGCCATCCTCGTGGAACTTTACATAACGAGGATTATCGGCGGCTAGGGGAGCTTCGGCTTGGCGTCGGGATCGCCGGGCGCCACGTCGATCTGCGGGCGGATCTCCGGCCCGCGGCCCTCGCTGATGGCCGTGACGACGTCGTCGTGCAGCGGTTCGGCCGTGAACTCCGACTCGAAGCGCGTGCGGATCTCGGGGTGCGGGCGGGTGTGGGCCCATTCGAAGAACGCGTGCAGACGGGCCTCGAGCCGGTCGAGCTCGGTTTCGGGATGCAGCGGCTGCGGATGGTCACGCATCTCGTCGATCTCACGTCCGAAGTCACCGAGGCTCGTCATTTCCGGAGCGTACCCGCGGCGCCCCCGAAGGTTGTCCGGGGTGAGCTTGACATCCTCGTTCTACGGCCCGCAGTATGCGAAATGGCGCGGACACGGCTCGAGGGCGCTCCGAGGCGGTTCGGTCCGATGATCGCTGTCCTTCGCCCGGGCGCCGGTCTGTAGCGCTCCACGTGAACGCGTCGCGAGCCGACGAGCTGACCCTCGTCGTGCCGCTGTACAACGAGTCGGGTCGCTTCGCCGCCGTCGCCGGGGAGCTCGGCGACTTCGTGGCCGAACGAGCCGGTCGCCTCGTGTTCGTCGACGACGGGAGCACCGACACCACGGCCGAGATGGTCGAACGGTTCATCGCCGGGCGCCCTGACGACCGCATCGAACTGATCCGGTGCGCGCATCGCGGGAAAGGAGCTGCGATCGAGGCCGGGCTCATGACCGCTCGTGTCGGAATCGCGGCGTTCTGTGATGTCGACCTCGCGACTCCCCTGTCGGAGCTGGCTCTGATCATCGACGCGGCGGCGAAGGCTCCGGTCCTCGCGATTGGCTCGCGGGGCACCGCGGCGTCGCGATTGACCCGCCGGCAACACCGCGCGCGTGAGTACCTCGGGCGCGCGTACAACCGCGTCGTCCAGCTCGCTCTCGTGCCGGGCATCACCGATACGCAGTGCGGAGCCAAGGCGTCGCGCGCGGAGACCTGGCTCTCGATCATCCCGCGTTGCCGCGAGACCGGTTTCGCGTGGGATGTCGAGGCCATCGCGGTTGCCCGCGCGCTCGGTGTTCCGGTGCAGGAGATCGGAATCGAGTGGCGGCACCAGGACGGTTCACGGGTGCGGCCGTTGACCGACGGCGCGCGGATGCTGCGGGCCATCCCGGCCATCCGGTCGAACGTCACCGCGCTGCGCAACACGGTGCAGGCCAACGAGGGCGGCGTCTTCGACGACGCGAACGCGGCCCGCCTCGCGGCAGCCGACGCCGAGCACTGGTGGTTCCGCAACAAGGCGACGTTCGTCTCGCTGTTGATCCGCCGCTTCTCTTCCGGCGCGGGTTGGCTGATCGACGTGGGCGCGGGCTCGGGCGGCGTCACCGCGATGCTCGGCTGGCCGCCCGACCGAACGCTCGCGTTGGACGGCAACGCGCAGCTCATGAAGACGAGCTCGCAACGTCACGCCATGATGACGGTCGTGTGCGACGCGGCGTCGGTGCCGGTCGTCACCGGTGCGGCCAACGTCGTCTGCGCACTCGACGTGATCGAGCATGTGGCCGATCCCTGCGCGCTGCTCCGCGAGGTGGCTCGCTTCGTCGCGCCGGACGGCTGCGTGATCGTGAGCGTTCCTGCTCACCCGTGGCTGTGGAGCGAGGCCGACGACCTGCTCGGCCACGTCCGTCGCTATACGAGGCGAGCCTTGCGCCGGGACCTCGAGCGCAGTGGTCTCGAGGTCGTCTGGATCTCACATGTGTTCAGCTGGCTCACGCTGCCGGTGCTGCTCCGCCGGCGCAAAGGCGGCGGTTCGGTCGAGCACTCGCTCGGGCTCGACGCGTCGTCGCCGCTCATCGGTTGGGCGAGCATGGTGCTGACGCGCGTCGAGGCGCTCGTCGTCCGGTGGGTGTCGCTCCCGTTCGGGACGTCGGTGCTCTGCGTCGCGCGGCGCGCGCAGGACTGGCAGGCGTGATTCAGGCGTCGACGAGGGGCCGCGCGGCGTCGAGCAGCCAGGCCAGGGCCTCTCGCAGCTCGGCCGGCTCGAGCCCGGCGGCGAGGTCGCGTTCGACGTCGCCGATGGCGCATTCGAGCACGTAGAGCCGGTCGCGCAACGCGTCGAGCTCCGAACGCGCGAGCACCAGCTCGTCCTCACCGAGCCCGAGCTCATCGGCGCGGTGCCGGGCTTCGTAGTGGCGCTGGCGGCAGCTCTGCCGGCAGTACCGGCGGGGTCTCCCCTTCCCCGCCGCGGGCGGCAGCGGACGCCCGCACCACCGGCACGGCGCGCCCCGGGTATTCGGGCGCCGAGGGTTCGGGCCTTCCGTCACTGTGACGGAAGGTACTGGAGTGGCCGATGTTGCGGGTGGATGTCCCCGAGAACGCTACGCCTTCAACCGACCCGACTCGGTTGCCGCGGCCTCGGTGAGCGCGAGCTGGCGGTCGACGATGTCGAGGCCGCCGTCCCAGAAGCCGGGGTCGGCGAGGTCGACGCCCACGATGGCGCCGAGCTCCTCCGGCGAGCGCGACCCGCCGGCCGCGAGCAGCTCGAGGTACTTCGGCACGAACTCCGCTCCCCGCTCCTCGTACTGCGCGTACACGGCGAGGGCGAGCAGCTGCCCGTACGCGTAGGCGTACACGTATCCGGGTGTCGCGATGAAGTGCGGGATGTACGACCACCACGTCTTGTAGCCGTCGGTGAGCTCCACCGAGTCGCCGAGCATCGCCGACTGCGTCGCGATCCAGTGCTCGTTGAAGTCTTCGACGGCCAGCTCGCCCTGCTCGCGCCGGGCGCGGTGCACCGCGTCTTCGAACCGGTTCATCGCGACCTGCCGGAACACGGTCGCGATCTGACCCTCGAGGTTCTCCGCGAGCAGCGCCAGCCGTTCCGCGGGCTCCGTTGTCGCCGAGAGCAGCCGTCCGAACGTGACGGTCTCGCCGAACACCGACGCGGTCTCCGCGAGGGTCAGCGGTGTCCCCTGGTGGAACACTCCCTGCGGGCGCGCAAGGTACGCGTGGATTCCGTGGCCGAGCTCGTGCGCGAGCGTGAGGACGTCGCGTCGACGCGAGGTCCAGTTGAGCAACACGTACGGATGATGCGACGGCACCGTGTACGCGCAGAACGCTCCCCCGCGCTTGCCCGGTCGCACCGGCGCGTCGATCCACTGCTCATCGAAGAACTTCTCCGCGATCGACGCGAGGTCGGGTGAGAACGACGCGTAGGAATCGAGCACGAGGTCGCGCGCCTCGGTGAAACCGAACTCGGCTTCGGAGGTCGCGATCGACGCCATGCGGTCGTAGTCGTGGATGCGTTCGACGCCGAGCAGGCGCGCCTTCAGCCGGTACCAGCGCTGCGCGATCGAGTAGCGCCCCTGCACCGCTTCGACGAGGGCGGCCACCGATTCGTCGCTCGCCTCGTTCGCGAGGTTGCGACTCGCGATCCACGACGGGAACTTCCGGATGCGGTCGTCGACGCCCTTGTCGGCGAGCAACGTGTTGAAGACGTACGCGCGCGTGCGCAGGCCGGGTTCGAGCCCCGCGGTCACCGACTCCGCCGCGATGCGTCGGACCTCCGGATCGGGAGAACCGAGTCGCGACAGACCGGCTTCGAGACCGACCGGCTCGCCGTCGAGATCGAGGACGATTGCGGATTCGAGCTCCTCGTAGAGCCGGACCCACGCGCTCGCGCCGGTGACGTTCTTCTCGGTGAGGATGACCTCTTCGGGCTCGCTGAGCAGATGCGGCCGGTAGCGACGGACCGAACGGAGATGGTGGCGCGCGAACTCGAGACGGGGGTCGGCGAGGTGAGCGTCGGCCGCGGCGTCGTCGATCTCGGCCCACTCGAGCTCGAAGAACACGAGCTGGGTGCTCATGGCCGTCGCCCGCTCCTCGACGCGCATCATGAGCGCGCCGCGTGTGGGATCTGCGGTGTCGGTCGCGAACCGCAGCCCCGCGTAGCTGCTCGCGCGGCCGATGAGCTCGGACAGCGACGCGACGAGCGTCACCAGGTCGACGATCTCGTCGGTGGAGCAGCTCGCGATGCGCCCCCGGAACGGGGTGATCCGGGCCGTGACGGCGTCGGCTTCGTCGAGCAGCGCGTCGACGCCTTTGTCCCCGGGATCCGGGAGCAGGGTCTCGAGATCCCAGGCGATATCGGCGGCGGTGAGGTCAGTCGCGGTCATGAGAACACCTTAGGAGTGGGGCGGGGCGGGGTCTGGCGGATCCAGATTGCGGTGCATCACGAGCGACCGGGCGACGAAGCCGTGTTGCTCGAAGAAGTTCTTGGTCGCCCGGTTGCCGGGCAGTGCGAGGGCGTCGGCGCCGATGCAGCCGGCCGCCGAGAAAAACGCGAGCAGCACGTCGACCATCGCGTCGCCGACGCCGATCGAGCGCGCCTCGGGCTCCACGAAGAGCTCCTCGATGATGCCGAGCAGGCGGCCGTCGCGGAGCTGCTCGAGCCGGCCGACACCGAATCCGATCACGACGGCGTCGATGGTGCCGGCGACGACACACGAGTCGTCGCGTTCGAGCAGCTCGGGAAACGCAAACTCGAGCGGCTCGGCGCGGGCGTCGCGCGCTGACCACAACGCTCCCCCGCGCATCGGAGTGAGCTCCGCGGCAGCCTGACGGCCGAGCTCCACGAGTCGGGGTACGTCGGTGGTGGTCGCGGGCCGCGCGCCCTCCACGTCAGCTGCTCACTTCGCGCGCCACTTCAGGCGGAGAGCTGTTCGATCTTGCCCAGGATGGTGCGCCGCCGCCGATGGTCGGTCTCGTAGTGACGGACCGCGGCGAGCTCTTCACCGCTGAGCCCCGCGAGTCGCTCCACGACCTGTGAGGCCGACAACGCGTCGTACCCGGGAATTGCGAGACGCGCCTCCGACTGCGCGCGCTCGAGTGCCTCGCTGCTCGCGGCTTCGTCGGCGACGAGGTTGATCGAGATGCCGCCATCGGCGGCCGGCGACGGGGTGACCACTTCGACGTGATGACCGTTCGACGAGTCGCTCGGCGCGGGCGCGTGTGCGGGCGGGGTGCTCGGCCTCGCGGGTCGCGCCGCGGCGGGGCGCTTGACCGGCGCGGCCGGCTCGGGCTTGGGTCGCAACGACGCGATCCGCTGCTCGACCTTCTTGCGCAGCATCGGCAGACCGAACGCAATCGCGACCTGGCCCGCGCCCTTGAAGTGGCGCACGCGGCCGGCAACCTGCTCCTGGCGCATCTCGACCTCGGCGCGGCCGCGCGCCACGACCGTGCGGACGACGTCGGGAGCGACCTCGAGCGCGTACGCCGCGACACCGATCGGCGCGTACACCGCGACCTCGACGGCCATTGCGAGCGGGTCGGGTCGGGACTGGCCCTCGGAGTTCGTCATACGGTCGCCTCCACCGGCTCGGAGTCTACGGGCCGAGGCTCGTGCTCGGGCCGCCGGTTCATGGCGACCACCAGCGACTCGAGCGCGACTCCGATCATGCACACGACGATCACCCACTCGCCGAATCGGACGTAGGGCGTCTCGCCGCGCGTCGTGGTCACGGTGTCGGTGAGGACGGTGCGGTCGAAGAGGCTCGTGCGCTCGGTGACGTTGCCGTGCGCGTCGATGATGGCGCTGATGCCCGAAATGGCCGCTTGGATCACGGGGCGACCGGTTTCGGCCGCGCGCATCTGTCCGATCGCGACGTGCTGCTCGGAGTTCGCCGATCGCCGGTAGGAGCGGTTGTTCGTCGAGACGACGATCGCCTGCGCACCCGCCTTCACGAGCGGGCGGATCTGGTAGCCGAACGCGCTCTCGAAGCAGATGACCGTGGCGATGCGGTGACCGCCCACGGTCGGCAGGCCCGGCTTCGATCCTGGAGCGAAGTCGCGCGGGATCTGGTTCTTCAGCTCGGAGATGAAGGACAGCTCGTGACGGAACGGGACGTATTCGCCGAAGGGCACGAGATGACGCTTGGCGTACGTGGCCACCAGCTGCCCGTCGGGCGCGTACAGCCAGTCCTGGTTGATCGCCCGACCGTCGGTCGCGTCGGCCACCCCGTTCGCGAGCACGTCGGAGTGGAGGCGCAGCGCCGTCGCGATCAGGCCTTGGGAGAGGTAGGCGTCGTCGCGCGGATCGCCGTCGAGACTCGACTCCGGGAAGATCACGAGGTCGTAGGAGCCGCGCAGCCGGCTCGCGAGCAGGAAGTGGCTGCGAGGCAGGTACCGGGCCTTGAGCTCGGCCGGCGTGAGGTCGCGGTCGAGGTTGTTGCCCTGCAGGATGGCCACGTGCAGCTGCCCGGTCGGGATCGGTCGCACCGCGAAGGTCGCGGCCACCGCGGTGACCGCGATCACCACCGTGAGCGACACGAGCGCGGCCACGCGGGCGTGCTGGAGCATCGCGTGACCGACACCCTGACCGTGGCCGATCGCCAGCTGCAGCAGCGACGCGTTGATCGCGACGACGGCGAACGAGACGAGCGGGAGCCCGCCGGCCGCCGCCAGCGAACGCGCCGGCGCGACGTTGTGCAGGGCATAGCCGACCTCACCCCACGAGAAGCCTCCGAGCGGCCAGCGCGCGACGAGCGCCTCGGCCAGAACCCAGATCGCCGCGATCAGGAACGGCGAGCCGCGCCCTCCTCGGTCGAAGCGTGCGATCGCCGCGGCCGCGAGCGCCCAGTAGAGACTCAGCACCGCGGCGAACGGCACCACCGCGATCGCACCGAAGTACCACGCCCAGGAGACGAGGATCCCGTAGTACACGAACCCGGCGACGAACGCGAGCAGCGCGGCGCGGCGCGGTGTCGTGCCGCGCAGGGCCCAGAGCAACGGGATGAGCGCGACCAGTGCGAGGAGACCGAAGTCGACCGGTGGCCGGGAGAGCGCGAGCGCGATGCCGGTGGCCGCCGCCGCGACGAACCGTTGCTTGCCGCTGTCGCGGCGTTCGGTCACACGCAGTCTCGGCAGAGCATCTGGGCAACGTCTGCGAGCTGGTTGCGCGGCAGCACGAGGAAGCAGCTCGTGCAGAGGAACTCACCCGGCTTGCGGGGAACGATCTTGGTGCCCCCTTCGCCCCGATCGTCGGGCTCGGCTTCGTCGTCTTCTTCGTCTTCGAGGCCGGCGGCCGCGGTGCGCTCGCGCAGCACGACGTCGAGCGCCTCTTCGACGTCGTCGGGGTGCAGCTCTTCGTCGAGGTCGACGACATCGTCGTCCTCGTCGTCGGATTCTTCGACGATCGGGGTCGCGACCGGGATCTCGACGATCTTGGCCGGGTCGTCGGGAATCGCGGCGACGACATCGTCGTCGATGAGGACATCGTCGTCATCCAGGACGTCGTCAACCTCGTCAACCTCGTCGACATCGTCGACCACGTCGTCGTCGACGATCAGGTCGTCGTCGAGTTCCTCGTCGTCGATCTCCGGTTCCTCTTCGAACTCGTCGTCACTCATCCAGGCCTTCCGAGCGCGTTGCCCATTGCGTCTCCCGGTGCGGGTGCAAAACAAGGGTGAACCGGGCGCTCAACCGGCACGGCTCCGGGCATATTCCGGCGGTCATCGCCGGTGGGAGCGCGGGAGTATAACGCCGGGTCTCGAGACCATACGCGCACCTGCGCACCGGAATCGGACGGGTCCAGGAGGCCGGTGGGGCCGCTGGGTGGCCCGGCCTGCGATGCAGACGGGTTATCGCAGCGTTCTCTACCAGGCCTCCCGGACCTCCGCCCTTCGCCCCTTCGCCCAGCCCTCTCTGGTCACGACGCACCTGTCGCATCCGAGGCCGGTATTTCAATCACCGGCAGCGGCGCTGCAGGGGCGTGCGTAGTCAGCCTCACCACAGCGTTTGTGTCAAGCCGAACGACGTCGCGCTGACCTGCAGCGACGCGCGTCGGCGCAGGTCACGCGGGTACTCGAAAACTTCAACTTTTTCGAGTTGTTTGCGCGCCGTCGCGCGTGTTGCGTTGACGGACGCGCGCACCGCGGGACATTGATGAGAGTGACGGTGCTCGCGCGAATTTCGCGTCACGCGCGTTCGGGCGACTTCAGCCGCGCGCGGCGGCGCGCTTTGCTTCCGCGGCGCGCTCGGAGTTGAGCCGCTCGAGCTCGTACGTCTTGTGATCGACGTGGCGCATCGCCATCGCGATCGCGCGGTGGCCGGCTTGCTCCGCGATGAGCCGGTGCATCTCCTGCGCGATGCGCCGATAGGAGGGATGGCCCTGCGGTGAGCTTCGGAGCTCGAGCACGTGCATCGCTTCACGCGCGTTCATCTGCATCGAGTACCGCATCCGGTACGCGAGCGACACCGCGTACGGCGCCTGCACCGGGAACGCGCCGACGAGATCCTCATAGAGCTCGGCCGAGTGTGACAGCGCGTCCTCGAAGCGCGCCTCCTGACCGGCTTCGGTGACCGACTCCGGCACTTCGTACCCGTGGTGCGGCGAGAGTACCTGCCACTCGATCGTGAGCATGCGGTGACGCTGCAGGTCGCGGAACGCGCCGTAGTCGCCGAGGACGTCGAAGCGGTAGTCGGTGCGCTCGAACGCCCGGCCCGGCTTGTGCCTCCGATTGTGGCGCTCGCCCACGTACGCAAGCAGCAGTGCGGCCCGCTCGTCGACACCGAGCCGGCGGACCCGGTCGAGCAGCTGCGCCTCCGGGAGCGCCGCGTGCGGGTAGCAGATCGCGGCCAGGACCTTGTCTTCACCGTCGGGGTCCCAGTCGGTGAGGGTGACCTCCGCCGTGGGCTCAGGGGTCGTGTCGGCGAAGATGCGACTCACGACGCTCTCGGTCTGCGTCCGCGTCGACTCGAGGTACTCGACCCAGGCACCGCCCCGGTCGGGCCGGTCGAGGCGCGTGAGGAACGAGGGGATGACCTTGCGGAGCTCCTCGAGCATCATCTCCGCGTAGAGGTGGGCCTCCGGCAACGGGTGGGCGCGCATGCGGAGCAGGAGGGCCTCGAACGCCTGACCGGTGCCGTAGATGCCGACGTTGGAGATCGTCGCCGCGGGAAGCACCCCGCGGACGGAGTCGCACGCCTTCGCCTTGATCGTCTGCTTGTAGACGAAGTCGGAGTCGCCCGCGTCCTTCGGGTACCGGGCGCGGGCCCACTCCCCCATTGACGGCAGCAGATCGCGGTACACGTCGAACAGCGAATCCATCGCGCCGACGTACCGGGTGCCGAAACGCGACTCGCACAGCTCCGGGTCGCGGAAGTAGCGATACCGGCCGCCGAGCCGCGAGTCGTACGGGATGTAGCGCGTCGACTGCTCGAGGTAGGCCATCAGGCGACCCCGCTCCAACACCTTCGTCAGCAGGTTCGACGCCTGCTCGCACGCGAGGTGCACCCCACCGAGCTGCGCGACCGAATCGTCTCCGTATTCGAGGAACACACGGTCGTAGAGCTGCTCCGCGCGGCGCAGACCGACGCTCGCGTCGACGGTGAGATCACCGCTGAGATCGAGATCGGCGACGAACTCGTCGAGGAACAACCGGCGCAGGCTCTTGTCGGACCGCGAGTACCGCGCGAAGAGCGCGCCCTTCACGACCTCGGGCAGGTTGATGAGCGCGAACACCGGACGGTCGAGGTTCGTGAAGTACGGCCGGAGCGCAGCGGTCTCCTCCTCGCTGAACGACTCCGGCGTGTAGAGCATGGGTCGATGATGGTACCGGCGCGCCCTCTCATCAACGCGTGATGGTGAGCTTCTTTCTTCGTGGTTTCACATGCGATTCAGATGAGCAGCCGTTCCTTGGTACGGCACCTATGTCGTATGCGTAGAAAGTGCAGTACCAGGGGCGGTGTGCGGTCGCCGGTGGCCGCGCGGCACGAGCTGCGGTCGGTCGCGGGCTCGCTCGGCGCGGGGCTTTGGTCGGTGTCAGATCAGCAGCCGGTAGCGGGCGGGGACGAGGGTGCATCGCAGGGTGGCCGTCGCCGGACGGATCTGGCCGTCGACCTCCAACGGCAGGTTGCGAGCGGCGTCGACCTCGATCTTGACGGCGCCGCGGGTGACGATGCCCGGGTGCGGCAGGTGGCTGCCGGTCGGGAGGCGGGAGCGCATGGCCCGCCGTTGCGAACGCGGGAGGCGGTAGGCCTGCACCTCCGCCCGGCCGTCGCCGGGGTGCCCGCGCGGCACGAGATCGACGCCCCGCAGCCACTGCCCGGTCGCCGCCACGACGGTCGTGGCGGCGTCGAGCGTTTCGGTCCGGCCGTCGAGGCGCAGCACGATCCCGACGCTGCGGCGGGCGGCGGTGAGCCGGTCGGGAGGCGCCCCGAGCACCACCGCGTTGACCGCGAGCGTCCCGTCGGCGAGCTCGAGGGCATCCATGGCCAACGCGAGGCCCTGGCGGGGTGAGCCGGCCGTCAGGCCGACCGCGCGGGCGAGATCACTGTCGGCCGAGGGCTCGAACGCGACGAGGACGCCGGGGTCGGTGCCGCGCAGCGCCCGTGCGAGATCGTCGTCTCCCCCACTGACGGTGAGCTCGGCCGGTGCGGCGGTCGGCTCACCCCACGGCTCGCCCTTACGGATACTCATGCGGCTGCGATCTTCGGCATGCCCCCGCCTCCCGGTCTGCGCCAGGCGTGAATCTCCCCACGGTCAGCCGACGTTGACGGCGCTCGATGCCGCGACGACTCCCCGGGAGCACGCGTCGGCCGCGGCGCGCGCGGTGGCCGCGGTCGCGGCCTCGGGAGCCACGTCGCCGATCTGGCGCAGCAGATCGATGCACTGCTTCACGTTGCGGACGAAGTCGCCGCCGGTGAGCTCGCCGTCTTCGAGCACCGTCGAGAGATCGTCGCCCCGCACCCACCCCGCAATGAGCGGCGTGAGCCCGGGATCGGGTGTGCGCGTCTCGGGAAGGCGCCCGTCGCGCTCGGAGAGCACGAGATCGCGCCAGATCCGCTCGATCGCGCGCGCCCGCTTCGAGACCTTCGGGCTCGGCCAGTGCGCGGGCGCCTGCACCGATTCGGCGTCGGGACCGCGGCGCTCGTAGGTGAAGCACGAGACGATCGCCGCCATCTCGGCCGGGTCGAGGTCGTCGAGGAGGCCCTCGCGCAGCGACTCCGCGACGACCAGATCGGTCTCGGTGTAGAGCCGCGCGAGGAGTAGCCCCGCAGGCGTGAGCTCCCAGCCCTCGACGTAGCCCCACGATTCGAGCACTGCGAGCACGCGATCGAGCTGGCGGGCGAGGCTCTCGGTGCGGCCCGCGACGCGGCGTTCCTGGCGCGCGATGTCGCGCACGAGCCGGTCGGCCGCGGCCGCGGCGCGCAGCACGCGGACCCGGTCGGGCGACTTCGCGAGCGGGTGCGCCGCGAGGGCGCGCTCGAGCTCCTCGACCCGCTGCGTGGTCGCGTCGGGAAGCTCGTCGTCGTCGTCGGGGAGGCGCAGCCGGCGCAGCGCGTCAGCGGCGGCCCGTTGGAACCGCTGGTCGTGAGGGCTGAACGGCCTCGGCAGTTCGATGCTCGCGAGGCGCCGGGCCCGGTCACGGAAGTCTTCGGGGCCGAGGCGCACGAGGTCGCGCCCTTCGGTGAGCGCGAGGACGCGGTTCCCGCCCCGGCCGCGGTCCTGCTTCAGCACCACCACGCGGCCCCCGCGGCGCGGCGCCGAAACGACGTCGCCCGGACGCAACGCCTCGAGGCGCGCCGGTCGGGCCTGGGCCGCGGCCCGCTTGGCGACTTCGAGGTCGTCCTTGATGGCGCGGTACTCGTCGACGTCGCCGCGGCTGCTCTTCGCGCCGGCCTGCTGGCGGGCGAGCAGCTCACGGTTGTGCGCGAGGTGCCGTTCGAGCGACACGACGTCGCGATCGGCGTGGTACTGCGCGAACGAGAGGTTCAGGAGATGGCGGGCCTCTTCGGGCGGGTACCGGCGCACGAGGTTGACGGCCATGTTGTAGGTGGGTCGGAACGACGACGTCAGTGCGTAGGTGCGCCGGCTCGCGAGCCCGGCCACCTGGTCGAACGGCACGTAGGGGTTCCAGAGCACGACGACGTACCCGACGTCGTCGATCCCGCGGCGGCCGGCACGCCCGGCCAGCTGGGTGTACTCCCCCGGCGTGAGGAACTCGTGGTGCTCGCCCGTGAACTTGGAGAGCTTCTCGATCACTACCGACCGGGCGGGCATGTTGATGCCGAGCGAGAGGGTCTCGGTTGCGAACACGGCCTTCACGAGGCCCGCGGTGAACGCCTCCTCGACGGCTTCCTTCATCGGCGGCACCATGCCGGCGTGGTGCGCGGCGAAGCCCGCGAGCAGGCCGCTGAGCCACGAGTCGTAGCCGAGGGCCTCGAGGTCGTCGTCGTCGAGGCCGGCGGTGTGGTTCTCCGCGATCCGTTGGAGATCACGGGCTTCGGCGCTCGTCGTCAGGCGGAGCCCGGCGTGGGTGCACTGCTCGACCGCGGCATCGCATCCGGCGCGACTGAACACGAAGACGATCGCCGGCAGCATGCGTTCGTCGAAGAGCCGCTCGACGACCTCTTCGCGCCACGGCGTGTAGAGCTTGCCGCGACGGCGGCCGGGGGGCCGCGGGCCGCGTGACCCGCTCTGGTCGAGGCGCGACGCCTCCGGGTTGGGGCGCAGCTCGCCGTCGGGCCCGGCCACGAACGTCGGGAGCAGGTGCATCGCGTCGCTGCCGCGATCGCCGACGGCGTAGAGGTGCTGCAGCTCGACCGGGCGCGTCTCCTCGATGACCGCCTCGGTGTCGCCTCGGACCGTGCCGATCCAGTCGGCGACCTCTTCGGCGTTCGACACCGTCGCCGAGAGGCACACGAGATCGACGGCTGCCGGCAGGTGGATGATGACCTCCTCCCACACCGCGCCGCGGTAGCGGTTCTGGAGGTAGTGGACCTCGTCGAGCACGACGTAGCGCAGGCCGTCGAGGGTCGGCGAGCGCGCGTAGATCATGTTGCGCAGCACCTCCGTGGTCATCACCACGACGGGGGCTTCGCCGTTGATCGAGTTGTCGCCCGTGAGCAGGCCGACCTTGTCGGCGCCCAGGTCGCGCACGAAGTCGCCGTACTTCTGGTTCGACAGCGCCTTCAGCGGAGTCGTGTAGAAGACCTTGCGCCCCGCGTGCAGCGCCAGCGCGACCGCGTACTCGGCCACGAGCGTCTTGCCCGAGCCCGTCGGCGCGGCAACGAGCACCGATCCCCCGCCGTCGAGGGCGTCGAGCGCGCGCCGCTGGAAGTCGTCGAGCGGAAACGGTCGTCGGGCCTCGAAGTCCGCCCGGGGGGCGGCCGTGGTCACGGGCTCGGACTACCCGGGGGCGAGCTCGTCTGCGCGGTCGTGGCGCCGGGTGCGGCGGTGGTTCCGGGGATTGCCGTCGACGACGGCAGCGGCACGATCGCCGAGGTGGAGGTGAGCGGGTTCGCGGTCGGCACCGTGGGGAACTGGTTCGTCGGTGTGTGCCGCAGAAGGCCGTGCGGCCAGAAGACGCCGGCGACGATGGCCACGATCGCGATGATGCCGAACCCGCCTCCCAAGGCGACCTGCCGACTCAGCTTCTTCACCGGCGTCTTCGGGCGCAGCACCTCGTAGAGGAGGACGACGCTCGCGATGAGCACGACTCCAACTAGCCACGACGACCGCGGCTGGCGGTCGGCGAGCCCGCCCGGGCGCAACAGCCAGATCATGAGCGCGGTTCCGAGGACGATTCCGGCCGAGACGCCGACGGCGGCGACGAGCTCGGCGCGGGTCCGAGGAGATTGGTACTGCTCGCGGCGACGCCGCTGACGGGCGCCCGGGCTGGTCATCGCTTCAGGATCCTTCCGATCACGATCGAGGCTTCGTAGAACAGGACCATCGGCGCGGCCATGAAGAACAGGGAGTACGGGTCCTGGCTCGGGGTGATGACCGCCGCGAAGGCGACGATGCCGACGATGGCATGACGACGGTACCTGCGCAGTGTGCTCGTCTTCAGGACCCTTGCCAGCATCAGGAACACCAGCACCACGGGGAACTCGAACGACACGCCGAACGCGACGATCATCAGACACACGAACGTCAGGTACTTGTCGGCCGTGAAGAAGGTGCCGATATCGGCGCCACCGATCCTGACCAGGAAGTCCAGCGCCTTCGGGAAGGTCAGCCACGCGACCGCGCCGCCGCCCAGGAACAGCAGGATCGACGACAGGATGAACGGGATCGCGTACTTCTTCTCCTTCGGGTTGAGGCCCGGCGTGATGAAGCGCCACACCTGCCACAGCAGGACGGACAGCGCGAGCACGATCCCGGCGTAGGTCGAGACCTTCAGGCGTACGAGGAAGGGCGCGAGCGGCTCGGTCGCGACGAGATTGCAGCCCTTGGGCCCGCACGGTGGGCGGTTCTTGGTGACCTCGGCGTACGGGTGCACGAGGATGTGCAGGATGTGGCTGTAGAGGACGAATCCGACGATCGCGCCGACGACGATCGCGATCGCGCAGATGATGATGCGCCTCCGGAGCTCCGTGAGGTGCTCCATGAGCGTCATCCGCCCGTGCGCGGGCTCGGTCTCGTCTTCGTCGATGGCAGCCACGGGCGGATACGGGTCCTAGCTGAAGCTTCCGCCGGAGAGGCCGTCGATGCCGGGGCGTTCGGGGTCGTCGAGCACCGGGTGCGGAGTGGTCGACGGCGTGACGTCGGCGCCCGCGGCCGGAGGCGGGCTCTGCTCGTCGCCGAGATCGGGCTCACCCGCGGTGAGTGCGGTGGGCGCCGGGGCCAGAGGCTCGGCGAGCGGCGGCTCGTGCGCGGCCATGCGATTGACCGGTCCGACGTGCTCGTCGATGACGGAGCGCATCTCGTTCTGCACGGTGTCCTGGATCTTGCGGAGCTCGCGCAGCGCTCCGCCGACCTGGCGGCTCACTTCGGGGAGCTTCTTCGGGCCGAAGAGAACCAGGGCGACCACGAGCACCATCAGGATCTCGGCGGGGCCGAGACTCATCGGCTTCCTTTCGCCGGAACTGGTGTCGATGCTATCGGGACGCTGCCGCGCCGCCACGACGCGCAAGGAGCCGCCGGCCCGCGGCGGCTCGCCCGGTATCGCGCGAGACCCGCGAAACCGCGTCGGTGACCTCGTGGTGAAGGCGGTCGCACGAGCTCCGGGTCGGTTCGATCTCGGTGACGAGTCGTCGCGCCGCCCACGCGATCGCGGTGACACACACCACGATCAGCAGGAGCACCGCCGTTCCGATCGACCACATCGACGCAAACTCTACGACGTGTCATCCGGTCCTCGGCCGCACCGCGTCTCTTGAGCACGCGGTGTATTCGGAGCCGACGCCCGTCGCGGCTTCCCGCTCTAGCGATCGATGGGTCCGCGGACGGATTCCTCGAGCTCGGCCATCCAGCCGTCGCGCTCGAGCAGGAGATGGAAGTCGAGCAGGTCGTCGGGGGTGAGGGCACTGCCCGAGTAGTGCGGCTCGCGCACTTCGGCGGGAAGCCGCCACACCTGCTTGCGTACGCCGCTCGACACGAGCAGCTCGATGATGCGCGGGCTCGCGTCCTTGGTGACCGGTCGCTCACACTCAGGGCACGAGAACCAGTAGGAGCCACGGTCGTCGTCTGAGCAGACCCGTACGGTCAGCTCCGTCGCCGTGAGCTGAATATCCCCGCAGGCCGGGCAATTCGCTCTGATGGTGGTCACTACTGCCTCCGCGTCCTTTTGTCTCGACCCGTCCCCGGGAGTGCTCTTATTTCGGCAGCCCGGAGCGGTGCCTTGAGGGCGCAGTGGCCAACCACCGGACCATTCACGGGGCGTGAGAAGATGGGCCCGATGGGGCCGATCACGTTCGCGCACCGTGGTGCCCGGCTCGATGAGCCCGAGAACACGGTCCCGGCCTTCCGGCGGGCGCTCGGGGCGGGGGTGCGGGGCCTCGAGAGTGACGCCTGGCTGTCGGCCGACCGCGAGGTCGTCCTGGTGCACGACGGCACCGTGGGTCGGGGCTTCCGGCGCAAGAAGGTGCCGTCGACCACGGCGGCCGACCTCGCGGAGTACGGCGTGCCCCGCCTCGCCGAGCTCTACTCCGAGCTGGGCACCGACTACGAGCTCTCGATCGACGTGAAGGACGAGGAGGTGGTCGCGCCGATGCTCGCGGTCGCGGCGGCGGCCGGCGGTGACGCCGTCTCGCGGCTGTGGATCTGCGCCCCCGACGTCGAGCTGCTGGGAGCGCTACGCGCCGGAACGGAAGCGCGCCTCGTGCACTCGGAGCGCCGCGACCACATCCACACCCCGCTCGAGCGTCACGCCTACGACCTGAGCGGACTCGGCGTCGACGCGATGAACATGCATCACACCGACTGGACGGCGGGCCTCGTCGCCCTGTTCCACCGCTTCGGCGTGCTCGCGTTCGCGTGGGACGTGCAGGAGGTGCGCCACCTGCGCGCGGTCCTGAAGATGGGCATCGACGCCGTCTACTGCGACCGTCCCGATCGCATGGTTGCGACCGTCGGCGAGTGGGTCGCCGGCGACCTCGGTGACACCAGCGTTACAGGAAGCCAATCCGAGTAGGCGGCCACATCTTGATGAACGCGCGGCCGATGATCGTCGAGCGTTTGATCGGGCCGAACACGCGTGAGTCGGAAGACTGCGTGCGGTTGTCGCCCATCATGAAGTAGCTGTTGGCGGGGATCACCTGTTTCGGTAAGTCGTCGGTGATCGTTCCGGCCGGTAAGTACGGCTCCTTGAGCAGCCGGTCGTTGATGTACACGTGGTTGTCGTGCGCCTCGATCGTGTCGCCCGGGAGGCCGATCACGCGCTTCACGAGATCCTTGATCTGCGCAGTCTCCTCGGCGGGCGGCGCGTGGAACACCACGATGTCGCCGCGGTGCACCGGGTGCAGGTGGTAGCTCAACTTGTTGACGAGCACCCGGTCGTGCACCTTCAGCGTAGGGTCCATCGAGGCCGACGGGATGTAGAAGGCCTGGAAGAGGAAGGTCTTGATGAGGAGCGCGATGACGAGCGCCCCCACCACCAGGACCGCCCACTCGATCGCCTGGCGAGTGCCGTTGGACCGGCGCCGCGACTTGGCGACGTCGGGACTGGGGAGGACGTCGCCGCCGTCGTCGTCGGGAGCGAGGTCGGCGTCGAGCGGTGAGGTCACGACGACAATCTTCCCACGTCCGCGCGCGCGGGCAGGCCTCGCGCTCGCACCTTCTCTCAGCGCGCGGGCTTCGCCGCGGCGGTGGGCGCCCGCCCGTAGCGGGCCGCGATGCGCTCGGCGGCGTCGCTCGCGACCGTCGTGAGCTCGGGCGGATCCTCGACCCGGGCGTCGGGACCGACGCGCAGGAGCAGCCGAGCCAGCCACGCCGGCTCGCTCACGGCGAGGCGCACGCGCAGCTGCCCGTCGGGCGTCTCGTCGACCGACTCGGCCGGATACGCCTCCGCGACCCACGCGGCCGACGCCGGCAGCAGCAGGGTCACGCGCGGGTCGTCGGCGCGCGGTCGGTACACGTCGCCGGGGCCGAGGGTCGATTCCGGGGCCTCGAAACGCTCGCCGGTCGGGCGCACCGCGCGGATGCGATCGACGCGGAACAGCCGCTCGTCGCCCGCACGGTGGCACCACGCGTCGACGTACCACTCCCCCAGCGCGAAGAACACGGTCAACGGGTCGACGCGCCGGGTCGTCAGCTCGTCGCGACCCGCCGACCAGTAGTCGATCTCGAGGCGCTCGTCGTGCTCCGCAGCGTTTCGCACCGCGTCGAGGAACTCGGGTGCGTCGATCGCGACACCGACATCGGGCAGTTCGAGCGCGGCCTCGAGCTTCTCGAGCGCGGTGGCGAGCGGTCCGCGCGGGTCGGAGCCCGGCACCGCGAGCAACGCCCGCCCCGCGGCGAGCAGGGCGAGGCCCTCGCCGGGGTCGAGCCGCAACGGGCGCCGGAAGTAGTCGGCCAGCCGGATCGTGACGGTGTCGCCCTCGGCGTCGACATCGATGTACTCGGCGGGCGAGTACGGAGGCACGCCGATCATGAGCACGAGGTCGAGGTCGGACTCGAGCTGCGCGACCGAGATCCCGAAGCGCTCGGCGACCTCGGTCTTCGGTCGCGCGGGATGGGCCACGATCCACGGCACCAGCGCCAGGATCCGCGAGAGCTCGTCCTCCGCGAGCGGCCTGCTCATATGTTCCGCCTTTGGCTCACGCCACGCCGATCCACGCGAGGAGGTCGGCGCGCAGCGAGTCGGGCTCGAGGATCTCGGCGTGGTCGAGCAGGCCGAGGACGAACGATCGGAACGCGGGCCAGTTCACCACCACGAACTCGACGACGACCGAGCCGTCGGGCCGCTCCTCGATCACCCGGTCGCCACGCGCGACGACATCGGCGTCGTGCCCCGCGTCGACGAGCAGGCGCGCGGTCACGGGCGCAGCTTCGCCGTACTGCCAGGGTTCGCCGTCCAGCGCTGCATCGGCCGAGAAGTCATCGGGCACACGGAACGAGTTGGGAGCACCGACGATCAGATCGTCGCCGAGGCGGTCGGCACGGAACGTGCGCATCGCGTCGCGATCGCGGTCGTGACCAACGAGGTACCAGTGGCCACGTCGGGCCGAGAGCCCCCACGGCTCGACGGTGCGCGACTCGCCCCGGTACTCGAACGTCACCGGCGCGCGGCGCCGGAACGCCTCGAACAGCACCGGCAACGCGGGCTCGAGCGGCAGGGTGCCGATCGGCGTCGTCGGGGTGCCCGCGCCGTCGAGGCCGAGTCCGCCGCCCAGCTTCATGAGCGCGCCGTGACCGGTCTGATCGCCGAGGAGCACCGCGCTCACCGCGACGTGCAGCGCCGCGGTCTCTTCGCCGGTCAGGTCGAGATCGGGCAGGAAGTACTCGTCGGGCGGAACGCGGTAGCCCTGCTCACCGCTGGGAAGATTCTCGACGACGAGGGGCACGCCCATCGCGCGCAACGTCTCCTTGTCGCGTTCGAACGCGCGCCGGTAGGCGACCGCTTCCGGCGGATAGCCCGTGACCTGGCGCACCAGCTCGTCGCGTGTGAGCGGACGCCGGGTGTCGAGGAGGCACGCCAACAGGTTGAGCATCCGCTCGACGCGGTTCGGCCCCGCGCTCACGACGCGCCTCGCGGTGCAGCGCTGCTGCGCGACGCGCGACTCGTGACCCGCTGCGCGGCGAGCGTCCCCGCGGCGGCGGCCGATTGGAACAGGATCGGATCGACCGCCGCGGGGCGACCCATCGACAGCACGTCGAGGCGGTGTCGCGCGAACAGCTCGAGGACGTCGGGCGGAACGATCGGCACGATCTCGTGGCGGTCGCCGATCCCCGCGCCGTGCAGGTCGGCGCGCAACCGGTCTTCGGCCGCGCCGCCGACGGCCGGCAACGCGACGAGCACCCGCGAGCGGCACGCGGTGGTGAGGGCCGTGAGCGAGTGGTGGGACACGCCGCGGTGACGTTCACGCATGTCGGCCAGCGAGGCGCGCAGGCACGCGATCGGGACGCCGTCGAGCCCGGTCACGGCGTCGAGCACCGAGCCGAGCTCGATGCCCGAGAAGCCCAGGAGCGTCTCGGTACCGGTGATGCCCGGCCCCATCACGACGATCGCGACGTCGGCGTTCGCAACGTGTCGCGCGATCGCGAGCGCGGAGTAGACCGAGACCGCCTCGTAATCCCCGCCGAACGCGTGCCCGGCCGTGATCGTGACGTCGACCAGCTTGCGCGCGGTGAGCGCAGCGACGAGATCCGACACCGCGATCGGCAGGCCCGCGCCGTCGGTCATCACGTACGCGACCCGGAGATCGGGTCGCTCGAGCTTGAGCGCGACTGCGACGCCGGGGAGCTGGCTGTGCAGCGCGGCGGCGACCACCGGCATCCCGTCGATCGACGCGACGTCGGCGAGGCTCGGCTCGTGCTCTTCGGTGCTCCCGACGTCGGTCTGCAGGCTCGTGTATCGCACCTTCAGCACGTGGCCGGGGCCCGGTTCGTGCCATTCGCTGCGCTCGAGATTCCAGTGGACGACGTGCCAGCCGCCGGTTCCGAGCCCGAGCTCGACCGCCGTCGTGTTGACGATCACGCGGTCGCCCGCACTCACCGAGCCCGTCAGCTTCGTGAGCACGTACGCGCGTTCCGGCTCCGCGAGATCGGTCGAGCCGTTCTCGAGCACGACGAGCACCCGTTGCAACCCGGGTCGGCTCTCGAGCACCCGCGCGACGGTCCCAGCGCGAAACGACGGCATCGAAGCAGGCTACCGACGCCCGCCGGCGTCCTCCGCCGCCGCGCCGGTTCTCGTGCCCGCCTCGTCCCGCCCACGGACACTGCCGGGCACGAGAACGCACGACAGTCGGTCGCTAGAGGCTTGCGATCAGGCGCTCGACTCGCTCGTCGCGGGACTTGAAGGGGTCCTTGCAGAGGACGGTGCGCTGCGCCTGGTCGTTGAGCTTCAGGTGCACCCAGTCGACGGTGTAGTCGCGTTTGCGTTCCTTGGCCCGCTTGATGAACGCGCCGCGCAACCGCGCCCGGGTCGTCTGCGGCGGCGTGGTGACCGCTTCGTTGATCTCCTCGTCGGTGACGATCCGCTCGACCGCGCCGCGGTGCTCGAGCAGGTAGTAGAGCGAGCGCTCCTGCGAGACGTCGTGGTACGCGAGGTCGATCAACGCGACCTTGGGGTGGGTGAGCGGAAGGTCGTCGCGGGCGCGGTACGCCTCGATCAACTGGTGTTTGATCACCCAGTCGACCTCGGTGCTCAGCTTCAACGGGTCGTCCTCGAGGTGAGTCATCACGTGTTCCCACATCTCGAGGGCGCGCTGCTCGAGCGGCGGAAGGCCTCGGCGCTTCGCGAAGCGCTGGGCCCGATTCAGATACTCCGACTGGATCTCGACCGCGGAGAGCTCACGCCCGTTGGCCAGTCGTACCCGGCGACGGCACGTGACGTCGTGGCTGATGTCGCGGATCGCGCGGATCGGGTTCTCGAGGGTGAGGTCGCGCCACGGTGCTCCGTCCTCCTCGAGCATCCGCAGCATGATCGACGTCGCCCCGGTCTTCAAGAACGTGGAGTACTCGCTCATGTTGGAGTCGCCCACGATGACGTGGAGGCGTCGGAAGCGCTCCGCATCGGCGTGGGGCTCGTCGCGCGTGTTGATGATCGGCCGCGAACGGGTGGTGGCGGAGGAGACGCCTTCCCAGATGTGCTCGGCTCGCTGCGCGATGCAGTACATCGCGCCGCGTGCCGTCTGCAGGACCTTGCCTGCGCCGGCGTAGATCTGGCGGCTCACGAGGAACGGGATGAGCACATCGGTGAACTTGGAGAAGTCGCCGTCGCGCTCGACGAGATAGTTCTCGTGGCATCCGTAGGAGTTGCCGGCGGAGTCGGTGTTGTTCTTGAAGAGGTAGACCTCGCCGCGGATGCCTTCCTCGCGCAGCCGCTGCTCCGCGCTCTGCACCAGGCTCTCGAGGATGCGCTCCCCCGCCTTGTCGTGCACGACGAGGTCGTAGATCGAGTCGCACTCGGGCGTCGCGTACTCGGGGTGGCTCCCGACATCGAGGTAGAGCCGGGCACCGTTCTCGAGGAACACGTTGCTCGACCGACCCCAGGACACCACCCGCCGGAACAGGTAGCGGGCCACCTCGTCGGGGCTCAGCCGTCGTTGCCCGCGCAAGGTGCACGTGACCCCGTACTCGTTCTCCAGCCCGAAAATTCTTTTCTCCATGTCCGAGCGAGTGTACGGGCGGGGGGCCGCCCCGCCGTGCGGTTCTCCGACTTCGTACAATCTGACCCGGTGTCCATGATCCGGCTCACCAGCGTCACTGGAAGCTTCGGTGCCCATGTGCTCGCAGCGCGGCTCCTCGACGAAGGCTTCGACGTCGAGCTGCGGGGGCCCGGCAGCAGCCCGTACGGCGACGGGCTCACGCTCGGCGACATGGCGCGCGTCGACGTCTACGTCCCGGACGACCAGCTCGACGAAGCGAGCTACGTGCTACTCGTCACCGAGGTCGACAACGTCCTCGACGACGATCCGCCGCGCCGGGCGTCGTGGTCACTGTGGCGCGTCATCGCCGCGGTGCTGCTCTTCGCCGTGCTCGCGGCCGCGCTCGGCGAGGTCGTGGGCGGGACCACCGGCGACACGCCGGCCCGCCGCCCTCAAAGCTCGAACGGTCAGGTCGCGCCGAGGAGCTGATCGAGCTCGCTGTTGCGCACCCGGCGAAACGCCCGCCGCGGGCGGGAGCGGTCGAGGAGCGCAACCTCGAGCTGGTCGGAGCCGAGGGGCTCGGCGTCGGGCGCGAGCACCCGCGCGCCGAGCTTGACCGCGGTGGCGAGGTCCATGTTCGGCTGGAACTGCTGGTTCAGCGCTTCGTCGATCGACTCCGCGTTCCCCCCGAGCACCGCGTGCTGCTCTTCGTCCATGACCACGCCGTCGTAGAGCACGTGGTACATCGCGTCGTCGCCGGGCTCCTTGCCGACCTCGACGACGAGCAGCTCGACCTCGTACGGCTTCATCTCGTGCGTGAAGATCTGCCCGAGCGTCTGTGCGTACGCGTTCGCAAGCTCCTTCGCGGAGACGTCCTCGCGCGAATAGGAGTAGCCCTTCAAGTCGGCGTGGCGAACCCCCGCGACCTTCAGCAGCTGGAACTCGTTGTACTTGCCGACCGCGGCGAACGCGATCCGGTCGTAGATCTCGCTGATCTTCGTGAGGGTGCGTGTCGCGTTGTCGGCGATGATCACGATGCCGGGCCCGCACTCGAGCGCGACGAGGCTGCGGCCGCGGGCGATCCCCTTCCGCGCGTAGTCCGCACGGTCTTTCATCACCTGCTCGGGCGAGACGTAGAACGGCATCGTCACGGCGCGTTCCCTCCCCGTTCCCTTCCGCCCAGCTCGGTCTGCGCCAGCGCCTCGATCGCGTCGTCGTCGAGGGCCTGGTACCCGTTCGTGTCGATGCGCGCGATCGTCGGGAAGATACGGCGAACCAGATCGGGACCACCGGTGGCGACGTCTTCGTCGGCCGCGGCGAACAGGGCGCGGATGGCGAGCTGCGACGCGTCGTCGGCCGACATGTCGTCGCGCCACGCGGCCTTGATCCAGTTGCGCGCGTGCACGCTGCCCGAACCGTTGGTCTGGTAGTCGGCTTCTTCATAGCGCCCGCCGGTGACGTCGTAGCTGAAGACGCGTCCGATGCTGCGGGCTTCGTCGTAACCGGCGAACAGCGGGACGACGACGAATCCCTGCATGGCCGCGCCGAGGTTCGCGCGCACGAGCTGCGAGAGCTGGTTCGCCTTGCCTTCGAGGCTGAGCACTTCGCCCTGCACCTTCTCGTAGTGCTCGAGCTGGACCTGGAAGAGCTTCACCATCTCGACCGCGGGGCCTGCGGCGCCGGCGATCGCGACGCCCGAGAGCTCGTCGGCGGGAAAGACCTTCTCGATGCGGCGGCTGGCGATGCTGTAGCCCGAGGTCGCGCGCCGGTCACCGGCCATCACCACGCCGTCGGCGTAGCGGATCGCGAGCACGGTCGTGCCGTGGGGAACGTCGACGCCGAGTGGCGGCGTGCCGTCGTACCCGACGATCGCGGCACCGGGGAGGATCGACGGCCGAACCTGGCGGGCCAGCTCGACGAACGAAGGACCCGGGTCGAGCCCCGGTCCGAAGAACGACAGCGGAGACGGCTCGGTCATGGGCGGTGGAGCGTACCGGAGCAGGCGAGCGTTCGGCCCGACCTGCCGGTGCCGCCCCGCGACGCGAGGAGCGAGGATGGGAGCATGAGTTCGGCGCGCAAGCGGTCTACTGACCACCCTTTTGGACGTAGTTGCGGACGAAGTCCTCGGCGTTGTCCTCGAGCACGGAGTCGATCTCGTCGAGCAGGTCGTCGATGTCGCCCTTGAGCTTCTCGGCCTTCTCGGTCTCGGCGGGCGCGGCGACCTCCGCGATCTCTTCGACGCGCTCCTTGGGTGCCGGCTTCTGTTCGCGTTTCCGTTCGGGCATGGGGGGTCCTCCTACGACGCCAGCCGTGCTACTAGATCGGCAGGCAGCGCGCATTCGGCGAACAATTGGTCCACGTGCTCCTTCGTACCACGCGTGGGCTCCATCATGGGGATCCTCCGCAAGGGATCGGAGCCTACGTCCAGGATGAGACTGTCCCAGTTCGCGGCAACCACCGACTCGGGCCATCTCCGCAGGCACGTGCCACGGAAATAGGCCCGGGTGGTCTCCGGCGGGTCGGCCATGGCGGCGAGCACCTCGGCCTCGGTCACCATCCGCTCGATCTTGCCCGCCCGGACCAGCCGCTCGTAGAGGGAGCGCTCCGGACGCACATCGTGGTACTGGAGGTCGAGAAGGCTGAGCTTGGGGTCGTCCCAGCGCAGGTCGTCGCGGTCGACGTAGGCGCGCAGCAGCTCGTACTTCGTGACCCAGTCGAGCTGGCCGTCGAGGATCGCGGGGTCGCGTTCGAGCGCGGCGAGGGTCGCTTCCCAACGGTCGAGGACGAGGCCGCCGAGCGCCTCACCTCCGCAGGCAACGAGACCGACGTCGTCGGCGTACTTGCGCGCGAGGCGCAGGAACTCCCACTGCAGCTCGACCGCGGTGCAGTGGCCGCCGTCGGTGAGCTCGACGAGCGCCTGACACGTCGGGTCGTGCGAGACGGTGCGCATCGCCGGCACCGGCGCCATGATCGTGAGGTCCTTGTCGACGAAGCCGTCTTCGATCATCGCGAGGACGATCGCGGTCGTGCCCACTTTCAAGAACGTCGCGACTTCGCACAGGTTCGCATCGCCGACGATCACGTGCAGCCGGCGGTACTTCTGCGGATCGGCGTGCGGTTCGTCGCGCGTGTTGACGATCGGGCGCTTGAGCGTCGTCTCGAGGCCGACCTCCTCCTCGAAGAAGTCGGCGCGCTGGCTGATCTGGAAGTCGACGGGATCGGCGCCGTTCTCGCGGCCGACCTTGCCGGCACCGGTGAACACCTGACGGGTGACGAACCACGGGATCAGGTTGCGCACGAGCGCCGCGAACGGCGCGGTGCGGTCGACGAGGTAGTTCTCGTGGCACCCGTAGGAGTTGCCCTTGCCGTCGGAGTTGTTCTTGTAGACGACGATCTCCTGGCCCGCGTTCAAGAGGTGGCGTGCCGCGGTCATCGACCGGGCGAGCACCCGCTCCCCCGCCTTGTCGGCGACGACGAGCTCGAGCGCGTTCGAGCACTCGGGTGTGGAGTACTCGGGGTGCGCGTGATCGACGTAGTAGCGGGCGCCGTTGGTGAGCACCGCGTTGACGAGATGCGTCTCGATCTCGGGCGGCTGCGCGCCGTCGCGCGCGTAGCCACGCGCGTCGCGTCCGGGCGATTCGTCGTCGAAGTCCCAGCCGATTCGCCGTTGCTCGACGTAGCCGTTGATCAGGAACGAGGAAGCCAGGACCGGGTTCGGATCCGGCGCGCCGCGCAGTGCGACGCCGTACTCGGTCTCGATCCCACAGATCTTGGGGACTGCCACCGGGTCAGCCTACCGCCGCGCGCTACAGATACTGACCGGTTGTGATCCGCTCGATCTGGCGTCCACCGCGAGCCTCGTCGTCCTTCGCCATGATCGTGCGGACGTAGACGATGCGCTCGCCCTTCTTGCCCGAGATCTTCGCCCAGTCGTCGGGGTTCGTGGTGTTCGGCAGGTCTTCATGCTCCCGAAACTCCTGCTTGATCGAATCGAGCAGGTCTTGGACGCCGATGCCGCGCGTCCCGCCGGCGATCACACGCTTGATCGACAGCTTCTTCGCGCGCCGCACGATGTTCTCGATCATCGCGCCCGACGAGAAGTCCTTGAAGAACAGGATCTCCTTGTCGCCGTTCTGGTACGTGACCTCGAGGAACTTGTTCTCGTCACCGGTCGCGTACATCGCGTCGACCGCGACGCCGATCATCTGGCCGACGGCCCTGATGGGATCGCCACCCGCGACCTTGACCTCGTCTTCGGAGATCGGGAGATCGGGCCGCAGGTACTGCGTGAAGATCGCGCGCGCAGAGTCGGCGTCGGGACGTTCGATCTTGATCTTCACGTCGAGGCGTCCCGGGCGCAGGATCGCGGGGTCGATGAGATCCTCACGGTTCGACGCACCGATCACGATGACGTTCTTCAGCGCCTCGACGCCGTCGATCTCGGCGAGCAGCTGCGGGACGATCGTCGATTCGATGTCGGAGGAGATCCCGGTGCCGCGCGTGCGGAACAGCGAGTCCATCTCGTCGAAGAACACGATCACCGGCACGCCTTCTTCGGACTTCTCGCGTGCGCGCTGGAAGATCAGGCGGATCTGGCGTTCGGTCTCACCGACGTACTTGTTGAGCAGCTCCGGGCCCTTGATGTTGAGAAAGTAGGAGCGCGTGCGCGCGTTGCCGGTCTTCTCGGAGACGCGCTTTGCGAGCGAGTTCGCGACCGCCTTCGCGATGAGCGTCTTGCCGCAACCGGGCGGGCCGTACAGCAGGATGCCCTTGGGCGGCTGCAGGTCGTGCTCGTGGAAGAGATCGGCGTAGAGGTACGGGAGCTCGACCGCGTCCTTGATCATCTCGATCTGGTCGTCGAGGCCGCCGACGTCGTCGTAGGAGATGTCGGGCACCTCTTCGAGGATGAGCTCTTCGACCTCGGGCCGCGGGAGCTTCTCGACGAGCATGCCCGAGCGCTGGTCCATGAGCACGTGATCGCCGGCGCGAATCTTGATGCCGATCAGCTGATCCGCCAGCTCGCAGACGCGCTCTTCGTCGGCGCGCCCGGTGACCAGCGCGCGGCGTCCGTCTTCGAGCAGGTTCTTGAACGTGACGACCTCACCCGCGGCGTCGGCGCCGCGCGCGAGCACGACGTTGAGCGACTCGTTGAGGACGACCTCCTGGCCCTTCTGGATGCCTTCGAGATCGAGCTCCGGGTGCACCGCGACGCGCATCTTGCGGCCCGCGGTGAAGATGTCGACGGTGTTGTCGTCGTTGGTGCCGAGGTACGTGCCGTACGCGTTCGGCGGCATGGTGAGCTTGTCGACCTCTTCGCGCAATGTCGCGATGTGCTCTCGCGCCTCACGCAGCGTTGCCGACAGTCGTTCGTTCTGCGAGACGGCCTGGGCGAGCTGGCCCTTCGTCTCGAGCAGTCGTTCTTCGAGGGTGCGCACGCGCTTCGGTGCGTCCTGCAAGCGGCGGCGCAGGACGATGACCTCCTCCTCGAGCGACTTCATCGCCTCCTGGAGGGCCGCAACCTGGGCCTCGTATTCACCGAGACGCCGTTCGTGCTCGGCAGCCATCGGAACCACCTCCTGGTTGGGCGACCCTAGCGCCGGGTTCAGGTGTCTCTGGACGTATCCGATACTTTCTCTACGGGCACGCCGAGGTTCTGGATTTCTCACGTTCGCGTGTGATAAATTCATGGGCGACGTCGAGCCACGAACACCCGGCTCCTTGTTCTATCGACCCGCTACCGCCAAAGTGAGGATGGACCGATGAAGGTCTGGATCGACCAGGATCTCTGCACCGGCGACGGCCTCTGCGAGGAAATCGCTCCCGCCGTGTTCACCCTGCTCGACGACGGCCTCGCCTACGTGAAAGAGGGCGACAAGGTCTTCTCCAACCCGGGTGGAGCCGAGGGTCTTGCGAGCTTCCCCGACAACATGCTCGATTCCGTTGTCGAGTCCGCGGAAGAGTGCCCCGGGGAGTGCATCTTCATCGAGGCCGACTAGCCCCGCCGGGCTGGCGAGTGGCTGATGAGGCCCCACCCGTCCTGCGGGTGGCGAGGCCCGAAGAGTCGGCCCCGGCCGCTGAGTCCGCGCGTTCCTGGCGTGGTCAGCGTCCCTGGCCTTCATTTGTTGCGCATACGAAGCAAATGCAGACCAGCGAGCGGGGGTTCGGGGTGGAGGGTCAGTCGACGAGGCAGGAGCCGGTGGGGACGAGGGTGGTGCCGGCGGTGGCGAGCACCACGCGGACCTCGTCGCTCGTGAGCGCGTAGCCGGTGTGGGCCTGGCCAGGGTCGGTGGCGAACGCCATGCCGACGACGGTGCCCGCCGAGTTCACCAGCGCGCCGCCGGAGTCTCCGGGCTGCAGCGAGGTCGCGAGCACGAGCACGTGCCGGCGTGAGCTCGAGGTGCGGTAGATGTCGGTGCCGACCGCGACGATGTTCTGCGCGATGCGCGCCGGGATCACCATGAGCGGTCCGCCGCGCGGGTGTCCGTAGACGGCGCCCACCGTCCCGACCCGTGGCGACTCGATCGGCAACGCGGGCGCGTGCAAACCGGGTACCGAGAGGATCGCGACGTCGGCATCGGGATCGAACGCGACGACGGTCGCCGTGAGGCTCGCGCCGTTGATCGTGAGCGCGCGCGTGCGCCGTTCACCGGCGACGACGTGCGCGTTGGTGACGACGAGGCCGTCGGCTGCGACCCAACCGCTGCCTTCTTGGATGCGGTTGCACGCGACCCCCTCGACCTCGACCGTCGACGGACGGATGCGCGCGTCGACCGCGGGCGACAGTGTCGACGCGGGAGGCGGCCCGGGATCGGCAGGCGTGGTGAACGGTGACAACGCGGCCGGGTACGGCGCTTCGGCCACGGCCCGGCCCAGTGCGGCGAACCGCGACGGAGGCGTCGGCGCGAGGTCGTGGACCCAGCGCACGATCGTGGAGCTACGCGTCTCGCGTGCCGTCCAACCGGTGACGACGACGAGCGACGGCGTGAGCATCCACACGAGGACGAGCACTCCCCCGCCACCGAGCAGCGCGCCGGCGAGACGGTCGTAGATCGCGCGGGGGCGGGCGACGCGCGGTACGAGACGCGAGATCGTGAGCCCGAGACCTTGACCCGCGCTCGCGGTCATCAGCAGAAACAGTGCGGCGACCGTGACCCGGCCATCGGGCTGGTCGCCACCGAACGCGGTGACGACTCTCGCCACGAACAACGACCCCACGACGAGACCGATCGCCACTCCCGCCCACGCGAACAACCGGGCCGCGAACCCGAGCTGATAGCCGCCGAGCGTCGCGGCCAGCAGCAGGACGACGATCGCGATGTCGAGCGGGTTCACGGATCGGTGATGGTCTGACCGGCTCCGCTGACGGTCGCATCCGCATGCGCTTCGCCGTGCGTCTCCGCGCTGGGTACGGCGGGTGCGGCGGGGGCGAGCAGGCGGCCGTGGGTGATGAAGCCGGTGTGCGCCACCATGCGGTGATCGGGCCGCACCGACTGCCCTTCGACGTGCCAGCCCCGGTGGAGCACCTCGTAGCTCTCGATCATCCCGAACGGCGACTCGGCCATCTCTTCGCGCAACCGGGCGACCTGGCCAATCGTCGGCAGGTACGCAAGCAAAATCCCGCCCGGCGCGAGCGCGTTCGCGGCGTGCTTCACGACACGCCAGGGTTCGGGAAGGTCGAGGAGCACCCGATCGAGCCCGACGACGTCGATGCCGTCGTAGACGTCGCGCACTTCGACGGTGAGCGGCACGTCGGTTCCGAGGAACGACGCCACGTTGCTCTGCGCCTTCGTCGCGAAGTCGTCACGGAGCTCGTAGCCGACGACGCTGCCCGTCGGGCCGATGGCGCGAAGGAGAGCGGTCGTCAGCGCGCCGGATCCGATGCCCGACTCGAGCACGGATGCACCGGGGAAGATGTCGGCCGAGATCAGGATCGCGCCGAGATCCTTGGGGTAGATCACCTGCGCGCCGCGCGGCATCTCGAGCACGAACTCAGCGAGGGTGGGATGCACGGCGACGAGCCGTTGTCCGCGTGAGGTGCGCACAGTGGTGCCGTCGGGGGCGCCGATCAGATCATCGTGCGCGACGATGCCGGCGTGCGTGTGGAACGAGCCCGCGGCAACGAGGGTGATCAGGTGCCGTCGCTTCTTCGAGTCGACGAGCAGCACGCGGTCGCCGGCGGCGAAGGCTCGGCTCACGTCGCCTCGGCCCGGGACGTCAGCTCGACCGGCACCGATACGGCAACGGGCCGCGCCCGTTCCTGGAGCCGGCAGAACGCGCACAGCTCGCCGGGCGTCGGCGAGCCGCAGCGGCTGCACGGTTGCAGATCGCTGCGTTCCTGGTGCTGCTCGGCGTCGTCGAAGCGTTCGTGCGCGTGCTCGAGGAAGCCGGTGAGGAACGCGGCCTTGGTGCCCGGCGAACGTTCCTCGAGCGAGTTCAACACGTCTTTGAAACCGAGGTGCCGGTTGCCTTCGGCCATCGGGCACTCTTCGACGATGTAGTCGATCCCCTGCAGCACGCAGTACGCGGCCGTCTCGCGTTCGCCCAAGCGGATCAGCGGTTTGATCTTGCGCGCGAACCCGGGCGCCGCGGGCAGCACCGGGAACTGGCGCGCGAGGTACTCGGTGTCCCAGTGGAGCACGTTGCCGAGCAGCACCGCGGCTTCGTCGTCGAGGTTGTGGCCGGTCGCGACGACCGCGTAGTCGCCCTCGATGGCCGCGGAGTTGAAGAGATGGCGCTTCGACAGGCCGCACGCGCCGCACGGTGCCCGGTGCGCGACGCGCGCGCCCTCGGGAACCGAGAAGCCGTAGTCGGCGCTCAGGTCGATCTCGCGCAAGGTGCCGCCGATGCGTTGAGCGAAGGCACGCGCGAACTGTCCCGAGCGGTCGGAGTACTCACCGATGCCGAGGCCGAGGTACAGGCCGTCGACCTCGTAACCGAGCGTGCGCAGGAGGTCCCACGCGGCGAGGGAGTCCTTGCCTCCGGAGATCGCGACGAGGACGCGCTCACCCGGGGCGAGCATGTCGTACTGGTCGATCGCCTTGCGAACCTGCTCACGGCAGTGGTGCAGGAAGCAGTCGCGGCAGAAGGCCGCGTTGTGGCGCCGGATGTCGATGACCGCGGGCTCGCGGCAGCGACGGCACTTCATCGCGCGCCTCCGGAGACCACCGGGCGGATCTCGACGACGTCGGTCGCCTGCAGCCGCGCGTCGCGGGTCACGAGCTCGTCGTTGCGGATCACGAGCACCGACTCGGCCACCACATCGAGCCGGACGAGCAGGCCCGAGACGGTGTTGATGCCGTCGAGGTCGAGCTCGCGGTGCGGGTTGCGCAGGATCACCTTCATCGCGGGCAAGGGTAGTGGCGACCCTTCGAGGCCCAGGATTCCGTCGCGACCGGACCGCCGGTCAGTTCGCGCGGCTCGAGATCTCGAACCGGTCGCCGCTCCGGACCTCGGTCCGGTACACGACCTCGGGTTCTGTACGGGCGAGCCGGCGCAGCGTGCGGATCCCGAGCGCGCTGATCGCGAGCACGAGCCAGGCCTGCGAGGCGCGTTCTCCCGACATCCCGCGACGGAAGCCGGTACGCATGAGGCGACGGAGGAGCGCGTCCATCGATCAGCCGTGGCCTAGACGCGCCGGATCTCGAGGACGGTCTTGCGCTTCCGTCCCTTGCGCCGACCGAGCCAGTACGCGGTGACGACGAACAGAACGCCGGCCCCGACCGCAACCGCAACGCCGATCCCGCGCGCGGTCTCGACGGTCGAGGAGACGTCGCCGGTGATGTCGCGGATCTTGGCTTCGAGGTCGTCGCGGGTGATCGGGCGCCGCTGGCCGTGGCCGTTGGTCGCAGGCCTGGTGTCGTTGCGGCTCATCGTGAGCTCCTCGGGCTACGCGCCACGAACACGGCGGCGACGGCGATCATCAGGAGCCCGACGACGGTGATGCCGTACGGGGCCCAGCTCCAGTGGCCCGTGAACGTCGATCCCGTCTCCGTCTGCAGTGCGCGCAGACCCCCGACGGCCAGGAAGCAGATCCCCGTGCCGATCAGCAGCGCGCCGGCGAGGCCGAAGCCCACCCAGCGCGCCAGACCCTTGAGCGGGTCGATGGTCTCCTGTTTGAAGTACGCGATGAGCAGGTCTTTGACTTCATTGATCTGCTCGCGCGGCGGCGTATCGGCCACTCGGGCTCCCGTCGGTCTGGCGGAGCAGTCTCGCGCGCTCAGGCCGTGGGTGCAGGCACGAGGCGGGCCGCGTCGGGGATTCCCGGGTACTCGGCGACGAGGTGCGCGATCTGGTCCTGCAGCACGTCGCCTCCCGCGACCGAGAAGCCGCCGTTCGCGAGAAACGCGAAGCTGACGGTGCCGGCCGTCGTGGGAACGATGCCCGCCAGCCCGACGACGCCGTCGATGTGCCCGGTCTTGGCGCGCAACCGGCCCGAGAGCGGATCGCCGATGAAGCGCCCTGCGAGCGTGCCCGTGCGCCCCGCGACGGGAAGGCCGTCGCGCAGCGCGCGGTCCTGCGCGCGGTCGCCGAGCTCGACCGCGGCGAGCAGCGCGGGGCAGGTGACGCGGTCTTGTGGCGACAGACCCGAGCCGTCGACGAGCGAAACGCCGGTGGTCGGCACGCCGAGGCGCGTGAGCGCGGACATGACGCCGCGCAGCCCGGCGGCGGTGCTGCCACTGTGCTCGGCCGCGAGACCGACCGTCCGCACGAGCATCTCGGCGGTGTAGTTGTCACTCACGGTCAGCATGCTCGCGACGATGGCGTCGAGTCGGGGCGACGTGACCTTGGCAACGGTGCGTGCGGCGCCGGGTGCGGTCCCGCGCCGGACCGAACCGGCGACGGTGACACCGTGGCTCGCGAGGAGCGCGTCGAGACTGCTGGCGGTCAGGAGCGCGGGGTCGGGCGCGGCGACACCGCTCGCGGTGAAGCCGTCGTCAACGGTGAGTGCGCCGAGGGGGCCGATGTCGATTCCCCGCTCGCTCGGCTTCAGCCCGGGTGAGTATCGAACCGTGTCTCCGTGCGAATCGTCGGCGACGATCGCGCCGTCGACGCGGTGGATACCGGCCGCCGCGAGGGCGGCCGCGAGGCTGTCGAGTGAGGTCGTCGGCTCCGCGGCCGTCAACGGGTTCGCCGCCAGCTTCGGTTGGTACGCGGGCGTCGACAGGACAGGGTCGCCGCCGCCGACCAGGTAGAGGTCGCCGTGCAACGCGCCGTTGGAGACGGGCGCCGTCGTGACGAGCGTGGTTGTGAAGGCGTGCGTGGGCCCGAGCACCTGGAGCGCCGCCGCGCCCGTGAGCAGCTTGAGCGTCGACGCCGGCGCGTAGGCCGTGGCGGTGCCGACTCGCGCGAGGGAGCCTGCAGGGCCGTCGACGGCGACGCAGCGACCCGCAGACGCGAAGCCCGCGATGATCCCGCCGTACTTCTGCTTCGTCGCCAGCGCCGTGATCACTTCGGGCGCGCGTCGTGGCGACCACAGCGGTGTCGCGGCCGCCACGGCGATCGTGTCGGTCGAGGGGTTCGCCGCGCGACCGGAGTCGTCGGCGTCGCGCACGACGAACGCTACGGTCACCAACGCGGCGACGACGAGCGCGACTCCGACGATGCGGAACAGCACGCGGCCGCGGGTCGTGAGCCGGCTCAGGAAGCCGCCCCGTTGCCGTCGGTTACATGCCGCGCGCGGAACCGCGCGTCGAGCCAGAGGTGCTCCAGCGCGCGCACGGCGCGGTCGGCCGACGCGTACGCAACCCGACCGCTCTCGCGCACGGCGGCGGGTCCGGGATTCGCAGGATCGGCCACGGCCAGCTCGGTCGCCGTGAGAATCGGCTTCCCCGTGGCGAGCGAGATCTCCGCAGCGGCCGCCGCAAAACGCGCGTCCTGACGCTCGTGGTACGCAACGATGCGGTCGAGCCCGTAGTCGGGGAAGAAGCCACCCTCGCGCAGCATGCGGGCCTGGTTCGACTGGATCCCGAGCCCGAGGTAGATGATCGCGTCGACCTCTGTATGGCGGGCGACGAGCTCGAGCACCTCGGGAATCGTGTCGCGCGTCTCGCCACCCGCGAGGTCGACGGGGTTGTTGCGGCTCCAGCGGGGCGGCAGCTTGGTGTCGATCGCGTCACGGAGATCGTCGGGCAGCGCGAGCAGTTCGAGCGCGGAGCGCGTGATCGCATCGGCGGTCACCACTCCCCAACCGCCGGCCGTCGTGATGACGACGGTGCGCGGCCCGCGCGGACGCGGCTGGGTCGCGAAGGTCGCGGCCGCTTCGAACGCCTCCTCGACGGTCGCCGCGCGCGTGATGCCGGCCTGCGCGCACGCCCCTTCGAACACGGCTTCGTCGGTGGCGAGCGACCCGGTGTGCGACGCCGCGGCGCGTTGACCGCCGGCCGTCGTCCCGCCCTTGAGCACGACCAGTGGCTGGCGGGCCGCGATCGAGCGCAGCCGGTCGAAGAGGGCGCGACCGTCGGTGACGCCCTCGAGGTACGCGAGGCCGACGTTCGTCTCCGGGTCGCTGGCGTACCAGTCGAGGTAGTCGGCGACCGACACGGCCGCGGCATTGCCGGCCGAGACGGCGCGGCTGATGCCCACACCGGTGAACCGCGAATAGTTGAGGAACGACGACACGAAGTTGCCCGACTGACTGGCGAGCCCGATCGTGCCGCGCGGCGGCATGGGGGCGACGATCTGCGCGCAGAGCGACGCGGGAGTCGAGACGACGCCCTGCCCGTTCGGTCCTGCGAGGAGGATCCCGAGCTCGGCCGCGAGCGCAACCAGATCGGCTTCGGCGGCGCGGCCCTTCTCCCCCGCTTCCCCGTATCCGGCCGAGGTGACGAATGCGGCGCGCACTCCCTTGCGCGCGCACGCACGCAGGAGGTCGGGGTTCGCGGCGGCGGGAGTGCACACCACGACCAGATCGAACGTGTCGTCGGGAAGCTCGTCGATGCTGCGCACGGTCTCGATGCCGAGGACGTTGCCGCCCTCGAGGTTCGTCGCCGCGACCGCGCCCTGGTAACCGGCGGCAAGAAGATTGTGCAGCGCCACGAACCCGAACTTTCCCGGATGCGACGAAGCGCCGGCGACGATCACGCCTTTGGGCTCAAACAGCGCCTTGAACCCGGTGCTCGTGGCTAGCGGGGCAACTGTTCTTATGGTCGCATCGGCGTGCGCTTCGCCGTTGTGTGTTGCGCTGGTCTCGGTTGTTGCCGCTGCTCCATCTTCCGTAGCCGTGTCGCGAGTGACCTCCACCAGTGCGTCGACGGCGAGGGGGATGCCGTCCTGGATCAGGAGGGGGTTGATGTCGACGGCGAGGACGCCGGGTTCTTCTTCGGAGACGCGCGAGAGGCCGACGAGGACGCGGGTGAGCGCGTCGCGATCGATCGCAGGCTCGCCGCGGAACGGGCCGAGCAGTCGCTGCGTCGCGAGACCGTCGATCATGTCGGCTGCGTCGCGTTCGTCGATCGGCGCGAGCCGGAAGACGACGTCGCCGACCGCCTCCGCGAGCACGCCGCCGACACCGAGCATCACGCACGGTCCGAATTGCGGGTCGCGCAGTAATCCCGCGATGAGCTCTCGCGACCCGCGCACCATCGGTGCGACGAGCAGTTCGACGTCGCCGTCGCCGGTCGTCGCGGCAGCGAGCAGATCGGTCGCCGCCGCGCGCACGGCTTCGGCGTCGCGGAGCCCGAGCCGGACGAGCCCGCGCTCGGTCTTGTGCGCGATCGCGGCACCGCAGAGCTTGGCCACCACCGGGAAACCGAGCCGCTGGGCCGCCGCGACCGCGGCATCCGGCGTCCTCGCGGTCTCTTCGTCGAGCACGGGCACGCCGAAGCGGGCGATCAGGCGCTTCGAATCCGCTTCCGACAGCGTGTGCGGTTGGGTCGCTGGCACAGGGTTCGGGAGCGTACTTCGCGATCAACCGCGGTCGCGATGCTCCGCGGTGAGACACTCGGATCATGACCGACCCTGAAGCGTCTCCTCTCGACGGATACCTGCAGGAGCTGTGGAAGCGGCACGGGAGCGATCTTCTGCTGACCGCCGGGTCGCCGCCCTTGGTGCGCGTCGACGGCGACCTGGTGGTGCTCGACACTCCGTCGCTGACTCCCGCCGACACGTCGGCGATTCTCGACACGCTCGCCGACGACGAGATGCTCCACCGCTTCGCGACGACCATGGAGATCGACTTCTCGTTCGGGCAGCCGGGCGTCTCACGATTTCGCGCCAATGCGTATCGCCAACGCGGCGCCGTCGCGATCGCGCTCCGGGTCATCCCGTACGACATCCCCTCGTTCACCGATCTCGATCTCCCGCCGATCTTCGAGCGCCTGGTCTCACTCCCCCAGGGTTTGATCCTGGTGACGGGCCCGACCGGCTCGGGCAAGTCGACGACGATCGCGTCGATGCTCGACCGGATCAACGAGCAGCGCCCGTGTCACATCGTCACCATCGAGGACCCGATCGAGTATCTGCATCATCACAAGCGCTCGGCCGTCGACCAGCGCGAGGTCGGAGTCGACACCATGTCGTTCGCGCGTGCTGTGCGAGCGGCGCTCCGGGAGGATCCCGACGTCGTGCTCGTCGGTGAGATGCGCGACACCGAGACGATCGCGTCGACGCTCACGGTGGCCGAGACCGGTCACCTCGTGCTCGCGTCCCTGCACACCAATGACGCTCCGCAGTCGATCGATCGCATCGTCGACGTGTTCGGGGGCGAGCAGCAGGCCCAGATCCGCGTCCAGCTTGCCGACTCGCTCCAGGCGGTGGTCTCGCAGCGGTTGGTGCCGAAGATCGGCGGTGGCCGGATCGGTGTGTTCGAGGTACTGATCGCAACCCACGCAGTGAGGAACGTCATCCGGGAGGGCCGGTCGAGCCAGCTTCGGAACCAGATCGCCACCGGAGCGAAGGACGGGATGCAGACGCTCGAGGCTTCGCTGTCGCAGCGTCTGGCTGCGGGTTTGATCGACGTCGAGCAGGCGACGGCCGCGTCCCTGCATCCCGGCGAGATCGTCGTGCCGAAGGAGCGTTGACAGCTCGAACGCGAGGAGCGGGAGCACCGAAGGCGCTCCCGCATCTCTCGCGTACTTGTGGCCATGACTGGCCGGCGCGTTAGCAGACCGGACTCGAGGTGACGGTGCCGGTCGTCGTGTCTGCTGCGAACGTGTACCCCGTCAGCGTCGGGGCCGCACGCAAGAGCTTCGCCGTGACGAGGGCGGGGATGGCCACGTACGCGTTGTTCTGCGCGTAGTACGCGTCTTCCGCGGTTTGAGCCGTGGCCACGTCGGACTTGCAGGCCGATTTGGTCGAGTTGTTGGTGATCCCGCCGACGGCGAAGACCACAATCCCGGCGAGGACGCCGAGGATCACGATGACGACGAGGAGCTCGACGAGTGTGAACCCCGCTTCGCCACTATGACGCTTGCGCATCGATTCCTGAAGCATTTCACGCTGCCTTCCAGTCCGCATCTCCGTGCGAATGCACGTTCCCTCTTGGTTCGACGCCTGGTCGCGAAGCTTGAGGAACGTGACGCAAATTATCGGCAATATGGGCGGTTTTGGGTCATCTCACGACGTTCCAGGAGATGATCGTCAGCGAGGTTCCGGGTGCCGGCGTGTCGACGAACGAGACGAGG
>JBBSEC010000019.1:0-47907 GCA_038240075.1 Acidimicrobiia bacterium | reverse complement strand
CGGTGGTGTCGTTGTTGGTCCAGGTCACCTTGGTGCCCACGGCGACCGTCAGGGTCTTGGGTACGAACTGGAAGTTCGAGATGCTGACGGTGTGCGGCGGCTTCTTCGCCGCAGGCCGCGCGGCCGACGCGGTCGTGACTCCGACGGCTCCGAACAGCAGCGCCACCGACATCGCGACGGCGGCACATCCCGCGGCAACGCGACCAAACGTTCGATTTCCCATGTGCCTACGCCCCTCGACTTGGTCGATCGATCCCACCACGCTAGGCGGACCCGATCCCTCGGGTCCAGACCTCACTCCGATGCGGGCGCGAACGCGCGAGCTTGCGTGCTGCGGCGGCGCAGGACCGCGATCCGCCGCGAGATGAGGTGGACCCAGGGAAGATCGAAGAATGCGTCTTTGAACCGGACGCGATCGGGCGCGAACGGCGACGCCACGAGGAGGAGCCCGACCAGCGCGATGTTCTGCGGGAAGGTGAACCCCATCACGAGCTGCGTGCCGACGTGGAAGAGGATCAGACCAATGCCCCACAAGCGCTGGAGGCGCGGCCGGAACGCGATGATCAGCGACGAGCTCTCGAGATACATCGTTCCGATGAACAGCACCCAACCGACGAACACGGTCTTGGCGAAGTAGTGCCCGAGGACGGTGTCGATGTTGGTTCGGAACAGGCTGCTCGCGACGATGTACGAGAACGCGTTGAAGCTGAAGACACCGGTCTTGCCGTGGATCAGGTCGAAGAAGCCGTCGTGGATCTTCCAGATGCCGGTCAAGGAGTAGAAGAGCAGCACGGTGACCTGCGTCGCCCAGATCACGGTCAGGAAGTACTGACGGGTGGCGACCCGACGCTGGCCGGGCCAGGGACCGCGCGGAAGGAAGATCAGGAACACGCTCACGAAGAACCAGCCGTGCAGGTTGGCGTTGATCTTGTCGAAGCCGTTGACGAAGGCCATGTACTGCAGCAGCGCGAATGAGTACGCGATGCGGGCCAGGCGTTGCTCGGGAACGAGCGCGACCACGATGCTCGTGCCGAGATACGCCCAGAAGATCAGGTTGACTCCGTTGCGCACGCTGAACCAGTCGAACCACCAGTGCGCCGGCCACAACGGATGGGCCTGCTGCAGCCGCGCGTACGCGGGCCAGGCCGCGATCGTCTGCACGGCCCAGAGAATGCTCAGGCCGTAGAAGACGCGAACGATCGTGGTCGCGCGCTCGTACGAGCGCCGTTGGAACGCGACGGAGTCGTGCAGCGTCGACTGCGAGTCGGTGCTCCAGAGCCGTCGTTCCAGGAACCGCGTGAGAACGGGTTCCGTGGCCCGCGACCGCGAGGTTGCATCCTGCGCCATGGTGTCTTGGTGTCTCCGCTAACGCGTCGAGTAGGTGCCGATGACCTTTTCGCTGATGAAGCAGTGCAGGCATTCGACCCGGGTCCGGATGTCGAAGATGCGCCGCACCAACTGGTAGCGAACGTGTGACAGGACGTTGCTGAGGTACGTCTGCTCGAACCGCTTACGCAGGATCGCGGCACGGAGCGCATCGCCCTTTGCGGTCACCTGCCCGAGCAGCTGGAGCGCGTGGTACCCCTGGCCTTCTTTCAGTGGCTGGTACAGCTGCGTCTGCTCGAAGTACACGGGCAGCGGCACCCTCAGACCGTCGGCCTGAAGGATCCGGACGGAGTAGTCGGCGTTGTGCTGTTTGGGCACGGTCGAGAAGAGATCCCACGCGAAGAAGGGGAACTTCTCGTGCCCGCGGTCCTGGATCGCGATCGCTCCGTAGACCACGCAGAAGACGAGCACGACTCTCACGAGCCATTCGGACCGCCTCATCGCGGCACGTTACCGGGTTCTCGCCGGCCGCAACACGGCGGAGACGGCGGGCGCGGCCCGAACTCGAGTGTCGCGGCTCGGCCGGTTCACTACGGTGGTCGGCGCAGCGACGACGGCCTGACACCCCCGAGCTGTGCGCGACGAATGAGGCCGCCGCCCCCGGGCGCGGCGAAGTGCGGTGGCACCGTGGGACACCCTCCCGCCCGCACGACCAGGGAACCGGTCGAGACGGGAGGTGCCACTGATGCAACGGACCATGACTCGTGATCTCGCGTCGTGTGCCGGTGAACGCGTGCGGATCGCCGGATGGGTGCACCACCAACGCCATCTTGCGAATCTCTCGTTCCTGCTCCTGCGCGACGCCACTGGTGTCGCGCAGGTCGTGATCACCGACGAGTCCGTCCGCCGCGACGCGGCAGAGCTCTTTCCCGAGACGGTCGTCGCGATCGAGGGAACCGTCGTCGCGTCGCCACAGGCGCCCGCGGGTGTCGAGCTGCACGCACCCGTGATCACGCTGCTCGGAGCGTCGGTCGCGGCACCGCCGTTCGAGATGCGGCGGCCCGAGCTCAACGCAACGCTTCCTTCGCTGCTGGACCATGCGGCGGTGTCGCTGCGCCATCCCCGCATCCGCGCCGCGCTTGCGATCTCCGCCGCCTCGCTCGCCGGTTTCCGTTCGACGCTCGACGGCCTGGGCTTCACCGAGATCCAGACACCGAAGATCGTCGGTGCCGCGACCGAGAGCGGCGCGAACGTCTTCGGGCTCGACTACTTCGGTCGCCCCGCGTACCTCGCCCAGAGCCCGCAGCTCTACAAGCAGGTCATGGTCGGCGTGTTCGAGCGCGTCTACGAGACCGGGCCCGTGTTCCGCGCGGAGCCGCACGACACCGCGCGGCACCTTGCGGAGTACGTGTCGCTCGACGCCGAGCTCGGGTTCATCGACGACCATCGCGACGTCGAAGCGGTGCTGCGATCGGTGCTCGCGGGGATGGTTGCCACGATCCAGGAGCGGGCCGCGGCGGCGGTCGAGCTCCTTGCGATCGACCTTCCACGCGTGCCGGCCGAGATCCCGCGCATTCACTTTCGTGACGCGCAGCTGTGGTTGGAGTCCATCACCGGCGAGGAGATCGTGGGCGAGCCCGACCTCGCGCCGGCGCACGAACGCTGGCTCGGCGAGTGGGCACTCGCCGAGCACGGCTCCGACTTCCTGTTCGTCGAGGGCTACCCGATGGCGAAACGGCCCTTCTACACGCACCCCGAACCCGGTCGGCCCGAGTTCTCGAACAGCTTCGACCTGATCTTCCGCGGCATCGAGCTCGTCACCGGCGGCCAGCGCCTGCATCGCTACGACGACTACGTGGCGGTGGTCGACGCGAGCGCGCGCGACGCGCTCGATGGCTACCTCGAAGCGTTCCGTTGCGGCATGCCGCCGCACGGCGGGTTCGCGATCGGGCTCGAACGCTGGACGGCACGGGTGGTCGGTGCGCCCAATGTGCGCCAGGTGACGATGTTCCCGCGAGACATCAACCGGCTGACGCCGTAGTACGACGACGCGCCGCGCGCGCCCGTCAGCCGAGGTGCATGAGGTGTTGGGTCGCGCTCCTCGCGCGGTCGCGGCGGGTCTCGAACGTCGCACCGATCCACATGAGCAGGAGCCCGATCACGGCGGGGGGAAGCCAGCGGGGCAGCCGCGCGATCTCGGGCCCGAACGTGTTCACCGTCAACGTCACCAGTGCTGTGGAGCCGAGCACGAGCGGTGCCTGCAGTTGCTTCCATGCGCCGAACGCGACGATTGCGAATGCGATGGCCGCGGCGATGATCGTGCGGATGGTGTCGTCGTGCGCGATGCCGATCATGAGCGTCGGGCCGAGCCCGAGTACGATCGCGGGTCCGAGCGCGGGCCACGAACGGGCGGGACCACGGCGCCAGGCGAGCAGGCCGGCGCCGAGCGCGACGGCCGCGGCCGGCGCGGTGTACGCCTCGACCGTCGTCACGTTCGCGGCGGCGAGCCACGCCCACGTGGCTCCGAGCGCGGCCGCACCCGCGGCGACGGAGTACACGACGCGCCGGTCCCGCCGCAGTGCCGCGAGGGCCAATACCGGGACGAGCACGGTGAACGTTCCCGCGAGCCACGGCGTCTGCTGGGCGGCGATCGCGGCACCCACGACGAACCCGGATGCGCCCACGACCTCGAGCGGGAGACCTTCCGGCGCGTGCTCCCGCCCATGGGTACCGGCCAACACCACGAGCGCGGCCGCGCCGGCGATCGCAAAGCCGGCGGTGGCCGGCGCGCTTCCCGACGCGGAGGTCGCGACCCCTGCGAGCGCGATCGCCGTTGCTCCGCCGAGCGCGCCCAGCGGGCTCCGCGTGCGATCCGACGCCGCGATCGCCGTCGCGAGCAGCGCGACGACGGAGCCGAGCGCGAGCACGACGACGGATGCCGTCGTCGTCAGCGCGGCCCAGCCGGTCAGCGCGATGGCGGGCGCGATCGCGACCGGGAGCACCGCCGCCGCGAGGTTCGGCCGCGAACGGTCGAGCACGGCCGCTCCGAGCAGCAACCCGCTGAGGGCAACGGCGGCGGTCGCGCAGGCGACCGCTACCGATGCACCCGCGATCACCGGCGCGACGCACACGGCCAGGGCGGCGGTCGTCGCAACGCTGCCGACTGCCCCGCGCCCGGACACGAGCGCGCGTCGCTTGCGCGTCGGCACCGCGACGGCTCCGACCGCCAGCATGGTCACAACCAGGGCGACGACCGCGGGCCAGCCCGACTGCCACGTTGCGGTCGGGTGCGGGCCTGCGAACACCGTGCGCGCGGGCACGGCGAGCGAGCCGTGCCACGCGTCGCTCAACCACGAGAGCGGTCCGAAGATCGCGGCCAGTGCCGCGATCACGCCGGTCGTGAGGCCGGCGATGCCGAACGCGATTCCCGCGTAGCACGCGGGCATCGTCCAACGCCTCGGCAGCGAGGGTGCGAGCGCCACCCCGGCGGCCGCCACGACCGTCGCCCAGGCCAGCAGACCCTGCGGCCCGAACGCCGTCGATGCCACCACGACGATGGCGGCCGACGTCGCCGCGCACACGGTGGTCGCAAGGAGGTCGAAGACGCCGGACTCCGTGTCGCGGCGCAAGCCCGCCAACGGTGCGAGCGTCAGCGTCAGTGTCACGGCCGCGGGCGCGAGCGCTCCCGCGAACGTGCGGGCCTCGACGGCCGCGATCAAGACGAGGACTGCCGCGAGCGACCAGGTCGTCACGATGTGGAGCACGAGCGCGGCGCGCGCCACACGGTGTTCGTCGGCGTCCACGAGCCGCCACGCGCTCGCCGCCGCGGCTGCGATCAACGCGAAGCCGAGCGCGGCGCTCCACGGCGCGCCGGCGACCGTCGAGACCGCGAGCTCGAGGCCGAGCGGGACGAGGAGCCCGACCGCCGCGCGGCTGGCGCGCCGGCCGACCACCGTGCCGAGACCGAACGCGAACATCGAGACGACGAACAAGCCGATCGCCCACGATGCCGTTGTCGACGTGCCTGCGGTCAGACCCGCGCGGCGCAACGCCTGCCAGTCGATGACGGCCAGCGCGATCGAGAGCGCGGTGAACGCCTCCGCGGTTGCCGGAAGTCGCCGGCGCAGCCCGACGGCGCCGGTCACGCACAACGCCGTCACTCCGGCGAGCAGCAGCGCCCGACCGCTGTTCCCGAGGCGGGCCCAGGCGACGGTCGTGAACGTCAACGCCGACGCGCTCAGCAGCGCCGCGCCGACCCAGAGCAACACGGAGCGCACCCGGTCGACCGACCACTCTGCCGTCGCCGGCTGCGGTTGCCGAGGCTGCCGCGGACGCGGCGGGAGCGGCAGGGGCACCGGCGGACGCGCCCGACCGGAATCGGTCGCAGTTCCCCACGCAAGCGGTCCCTCGGCGCCACCCGTTGCGACCCACCGGCGGTTGCTCAGCTCGACGGCCACCTGCTGGCGGCGTTCGCCCATGGTCCAGAGCTCACGGTCGAGCTCGCTCAGTTGGCCGGCGAGCCGGCGCAGCTCGTTGGCTTCGCGACCGCCGAGCTCGAGCCCACAGGTCGGGCAGGCCGCATGAGTACCCGTATGACTGACTGCACCGCAGCCTGGACACGAGGTTTCCATGGTCGTACGACACCTCCCACCAAACGGGAGTTACACCCGGAGTCGGGTCTCCCGTGCCCTTCACAATGAACTCCCATGCGGGCGGCGACCATCCTGGGTTGCCCCCATTCCCGTCTGGGGGGTGCGGTGGCGTCTCGGTCTCTCCCAGGGGCGGCGACCGGCCACGATCGTCGTGATCGGGTTGCCGGTCTTCGTCACCGTCTTCAACGTGCAACCACCGGGAACCGTCATCGTCAGGGTCTGCACGGTGTTGCCCGTTGTCGGCGCGTACGACCCGAAGACGGCCGGCGATCCGCCCATGCAGGCCTTGCCGCTCACGGCGATCGAGGTGACCTTGGCGCCGACCGGCAGAGCGAGTCCAACCTCGAAGAACTTGTAGGTCATCGCGGTCGTCGATTCCTCGAACACGCCCTTCATGCCGCCGCCGGCGACGAACAGTGCCTCGACGTGGGGATCGAGGGTGTGCGCGTCGGTGCCCGCGACCGTGAGGCTGAAGATCGTGGCCGGGGACGCGGACGATGGTCGACCGACGACACCGGCAACGAAGGCGAGGATCGCGACGGCAGGGATGATGAAGACGCGGCGCATGAGAGTCATGCGCGCAGTGCCTCATCGCCCGACGACATCGGCGAGGAAGCTCGTGATTGCTGTCGCCGCGTGCGCGTGCGTGTTGATCGTGAGGTGGTTCGCGTCGACCTCGACGATCACCGCGCCGCGCACCTCGTGTCCGAACCGGTCCCGATCGGCGGCCGGCACGACGTATCCGGCGCCGGGACGGAGCTCGCGTGTCGCGCGGACGAGCAGCGTCGGCATCGTGAGGTGCTTCCACCGTTCGTACGGGTCTTGCGTGGCCGTGTACTTGCGGTCCTCGGCGACGGCTTCGGCGCGTGTGCGCGATCGGACACCGCCGTCGACGACCTCGAGCGGGTACCGGTACACGCGGTCCCAGTACTCGCTCCACGGCTCGATCAGGCCCTCGGCCTTCGCCGCTTCGACGGCGCGCTCGACGGAGCTGTGCACCGCATCGCTTCCGCGAATGAGCGACTCGATGACGGGTCCGACGCCGCGGTCGACGCGACCGGCGACATCGACGAGCACGATCGCATCCAATCGGGATCCGTCGATCGCGGCCGCCTTCATGGCCACGGAGCCACCCATCGACTGGCCGATGATGCTGAAGTGCTCGAAGCCGAGCGCGTCGGCGACCGCGAGCACATCGAGCGCGTGGTGCTCCCAGCCGTAGGTCCCGGGAGGCGTTGTCTCGCTGTTTCCGCGGCCGCGCAAGTCGAGCGCGACGAGTTGGAGCGCGTCACCGCCGAGACGCTCACCGACGAAGTCGAAGCTCGTCATGTTGCCCGACAGGCCGTGCACTCCGACGACGAGCGGTGCCGCCGGCGACCCGAACCGCTGCGCGTGGATGCGGTGGGACCTGACGGTGATGTCGAGCGCGTCACCCGTGGTCGTCATACCGGCGGCGCGTGCGCCTGAAGTCGAACGGTCAGGCCTGCGCGATGCGGACGAGATTGCCCGACGGGTCACGGAACGCGCAGTCGCGCGCCCCCCAGGGTTGCGACGTCGGCTCCTGCAGTACTTCGGCACCCGACGCGCGGACCTTCTCGAACGTCGTGTCGAGGTCGTCGGAACGGAAGATCGCAGCCTGCAGCGAGCCCTGCGTCACGAGGGTGAGTAGGGCGTCGCCCTCGGTCTGCGAACGACCGCCGTGCGGCTGTGACAGGACGATGTCGACGTCCTGTCCCGGAGCGCCGACGGTGACCCAGCGGAAACCGCCGGCCGCGACGTCGTTGCGGACTTCGAGGCCGAGCGCATCGCGGTAGAAGACGAGCGCTTCGTCGGGATCGTGGACGAGGATGAACATCGAGGAAACGGTGACAGTCATACGACGACCCCAATCAGTCTTCGGGAAGAGCAGCGAAATCACGTTTGGTGTTCCTGTACCACTTCAATCCGGAAACGGGACGCTTCCACCGACCCTTCATCGCGGCCAGGGCACTGCTGTGCGCCTCGTCCCCTCCGGCGACCACCTCCTTGAGATGCGCGTCCTGCAGCTTGATCACTTCATCCGCGGTGGTACCAGCGAGCTGGAGATCACACGGGCCACCGAGTTGTCTGCACGTCATTGTTTTCATGCGACGACGGTAAGGCACAGGCCGTGCCGCGCGCTTCTCCGATCCTGCTCGGTGAGAGCGGGTCGGCAGCGTTCAGGCCTTGACCCGGGTACGCCGCGGTCGCGTCGCGACCTTGCTCACGCACGACGGAACGACCTCGAGGTCACGGTGGTCACGCGCCCGGTACTGCGACGGCGTCTCGCCGACGATCTCGGTGAAGCGCGAGCTGAACGACCCGAGCGACGTGCAACCGACGGCCATGCACGTGTCGGTGACGGACATCCCGATGCGGAGAAAGGCCTTCGCGCGTTCGATGCGGCGCGTCATGAGGTACGAGTAGGGCGTCTCGCCGTACGCGGCGCGGAACTTGCGCGAGAAGTGCGCGGGCGACATGAGCGCGACGCTCGCCATGGCCGGGACATCGAGTGGCTCCGCGTGGTCGCGGTCCATGTGGTCGCGTGCCCGGCGCAGGTGCGCAAGGTCGGCGATCTCCTCCGGCGTCATGCCGATCACGGTACCCACGCGCTCGACGCATGGGCGCGGAAATCGGTCATTCTGTGTGGCTCATGCCGCGACGTGACGTCCCGACCTTGATCATTTCGGACGCGGCCGCGTTCCGGGACTGGCTCGACGCCAACACGGACAGTTCGGACGGCATTTGGTTGGTTCTCGCCAAGAAGCACACAACTGACCCGACCAGCCTCACCTATGCCCAGGCCCTCGAGGAGGCGTTGTGTCAGGGGTGGATCGACGGGCAGAAGCGGAGCCGCGACGCCACGACGTTCACGCAGCGCTTCACTCCCAGACGCCGCACCAGCCGGTGGTCGAAGCGCAATGTCGACCTTGCCGAAGGGCTGATCGCTGACGGCCGGATGCTGCCATCCGGACTTGTCGAGATCGAGCGAGCCAAGGCCGATGGCCGATGGGCTGCGGCCTATTCGGGCCAGGCCGCCGCGACGGTTCCGGCCGATCTCGCGGCCGCGTTGGCAGCCAACGCGGCCGCGGGGAGCGCGTTCAGTTCTCTGAACGGCGCCAACCGGTACTCGGTGCTGTACCGCATCGAGACTGCGAAGCGCGCCGAAACGCGCGCTCGTCGGATCGACCAGCTGGTAGAGATGCTTGCTCGAGGTGAAACGATCCATCCCCAGTCACCCCCACGGCCGAAATAGCCCAAGCGCGTGAGTGCCAGAGCCGCAACCGCTCGCACGGCGAGCGCCCAGCAGGCAGGACGCCGGTCGACTGACGTTCGACTTCTGACGACAGCCGCGTCGCGCGGCGGCTGACCTGCACTTACTTGGTCGGGGCGCCGGGATTTGAACCCGGGACCTCAGCGTCCCGAACGCTGCGCGCTAACCAAGCTGCGCTACGCCCCGCGGGAAAGGTTGAGTCTAGTTGGCCGTGCCTTCGTGGCTCCCCGTCCTTGCCGTGGTGGGCGTTCTACTCGGGCGGCGCGGCCGCGATGGCGGCCAGCACCCGGTCGGCCAGCTCGGGCCGGCACACGAGCAGGTCGGGGAGATACGGGTCGGGTTGGTTGTACACGAGCGGTGAGCCGTCGAGCCGTGAAACGTGGAGCCCGGCAGCCGCCGCGACGCCCACCGGCGCCGCGGAGTCCCACTCGTACTGACCGCCGCCGTGCGCGTACACGTCGGCCTCGCCGCGCACGACCGCCATCGTCTTCGCGCCGGCCGAGCCCATCGGCACCAGCTCCGCGTCGAGCACCGTGGCGAGGTGCGCGGTGATCCGCGGTGGGCGAGTGCGGCTGACGACGAGCCTTGGCGCGCCGTCGTGCGGCGCGGCCAGCTTCGGAGGCGTCGCGGTCGAGAGCACTTCGCCCAGTGCCGGCAGCGCGACCGCGGCCGCGATCGGCGTGCCCGCGCTCACGAGCGCGACGTGCACGGCCCAGTCGCTGCGTCCGAACTCGGCGAACTCGCGCGTGCCGTCGAGCGGGTCGACGATCCAAACCCGCGCGGACGTGAGGCGGATCGGGTCGTCCTTTGATTCCTCCGACAGCACCGCGTCGTCGGGACGCTCGCGCGCGAGCTCGGCGAGGATGAGGTCGTTGCTCATGAGATCGCCGCGACTGCGCGTGGTCTTCTCGTCGACGCCCTCGGCTTCTGCCGCGGCGCGCACTTCGATCAGGAGCAGTCCGGCGCGCCGCGCGATCGACTCGGCGAGCTCGTGGTCGTCGTTCACCTGTTCGAGACCTCGCTCACGCGGTCTGGCTCGTCGACGGCGGTTCGTGGCCGGCACCCGCCGCCGCGGCCTCGCGCGCGGCGTTCGAGATCAGCAACAGTGCCTTCGCCGCGCGGCGCAGCGTTCCCGGGTCGACCGGCTTCACGAGCACGCCGTCGACGTCGGCGCGCGCGGCGAGGAAACGGTCGGCTTCCCGGTCGAGCAACAGCAGGATCGTCGAGTGCGGTAGCCGGCCACCGGACTCTTCGTTGCGCAGGTCGATCGCGACCGCGATGCCGCCCATGTTCGCGATCTGGAGGTCGAGCACGACGAGATCGGGATCATGGTCGGCGACGGCTCCGCGAACCGCCTGGCCGCGCGCCACCTCGACCACGGACTGGCCGGGTCCGACGAATGCCGTCCGCACCTGATTGCGAACCCATTCGGCTTCGGCGGCAACGAGGATCGTGGTCACGGCCGGTCAGGCTACCCGCGGAAGATCGCGTCCCCGATCTCGGAGAGCGCGGCGAGATCGTGGACGTCGTGGGCCATGAACGGCACGTACGCGACGACACCCGACCCGATCCGTGCGGTGAGGTCGGCCAGATGCCCGCGTTCCCGTGCCGCGATCTCGTTGAAGTCGGCGAGATTGTCGTAGAGCGCGGCCAACCGGCCGCCGGGCTCCGTGAGCGCGGAATCGCGAAGCTCTGTGGCGCGCAGGCGCAGGCCCTCGGAGAGCTCCGATCCGAACGCAGGGTGCACCCGGTTGACGACAAGTGCCGCGACGCTGCGATGGTCGTCGTCGAGCCGTTGGGCGAAGAACTGCGCTTCGTCGATCGCGTCGCGTCGGGGCGAGGTCACGAGGACGAACGCGGCGCCGCTGCGCGCGAGGAGCGCCTGCACGCGAGCGGCGCGCTCGCGGAAGCCCGCTTCCATGCCCTCGAACGCGCGGAAGAACGCGACGATGTCGTCGACGACCTCCGTGCCGATCACGCGCGAGACCGTGCGCAGGAACGTCTGCACCGCGACGCTCGCCACGCGCAGGTACGCGCGCGTCGGCATCATCAGAAGGCGGAAGATCCGGTTGTCGAGCATCTTCAGCAGCCGGTCGGGTGCGTCGAGGAAATCGAGCGCGTGCCGCGTCGGCGGCGTGTCGACGACGATGATCTCGTAGCCGCCGTCTTCGTGGAGCTCGTAGAGCTTCTCCATCGCCATGTACTCCTGCGTGCCCGAGAGCGCGCCCGAGACGTTGCGGTAGAAGCTGTTGTCGAGAATGCGCTCGGCCTGCTCGTCGCCGACCGCGTAGCGCGTGATCAACCGGTCGAAAGTCGTCTTGGTGTCGAGCATGAGCGCGGAGAGGCGTCCGCTCGCCGGTGCTTGACCGTTCGGATCCCACAACGCGCGCGGAACCTCGCTCGGCGTGTCGGAGAGGGCACCGAGCCCGAGCGCGTTGGCGAGCCGCTTTGCCGGGTCGATCGTCACGACGACGGCGTCGCGCCCGCGGCGCGCGGCCTCCTGTGCGATCACTGCGGCGGTGGTGGTCTTGCCCACGCCACCGCTCCCACAGCAGATCACGATCGTGTCCTGCTCGACGAGGGCGTCGAGCGCGGCGCGCGCGCTGCTCGCGTCGGTCGCGCGCGCGGCCTCGCTCACGACGCCACCGTCAACTGCTCGATGCCGGCCGCGAGCACGTCGGCGAGATGGTGTATCTCGGCGCGTCCGAGCGCCGCGCTGAAGAGGAACGGGAGCCGCACCTGCGGAAGCGGGAGACGTTCGGCGAGCCGCGCCGCCTGTTCCTGTTGGAGCGTGTAGCGCGCGGCCCGGAACTCCGCGGCGCGCACGAGGTCGTTGGCTTCACGCGGCGATACGAAACGATCAAGGGCGGTGGCATCGGCGGCGATCGACTCCGCCGTCGACGCGGTGAACGCCGGCGGCTCGTAGCAGCCGTTCACGACCACCGGTCCGAGCGCGACCCCGGCGCGGTCTTCGATCGCGAACGCGGTGTCGATGAGCTCGTTGACGGGCGTCTCCTCGGGGATGGTGACGAGCACGACCTGACAGCGCGCGGGGTCGGAGAGCAGCTCCACGACGTCCTGCGCCTGCTTGCGCACCGGACCGACGCGCACCGCGTCGAGCAGACCGCGTGCCGAGAGAAGGAACGAGACGGCGTGGCCGGCCGCGGGTGCGTCGAGAATGATGAGGTCGGCGGTGCGGCCCTGTTCGAGGCTCTTCACCTTGCCCAGCACGAGGATGTCCTTCATGCCCGGCACTGCGGTCGACACCACGTCGAGCGCGCCCGACGACGCGAGGCGCTTTGAGATCCGCTTCAAGCCGTGGCTTTCCAGATAGTCGAGCAGCGCGGCGTCGGAGGTCAACGTGCGGGCGACGATGCCGTCGTCGAGTTGGGCTTCGTCGTAGGTCAGCGCGGGCCGGTCGAACGCCGCCGCGAGCCCCGATTTGCCCTCGACCTCCACGATGAGCACGCTCATGCCGGTGCGGGCCGCGGCCACGGCGAGCGCGGCAGTCACCGTGGTCTTGCCGACACCACCCTTGCCCGCCACGATCACGACGCGCGACGTGGAGCAGAACTGCGCCAGCTCCATTCCATGCATGCTACGGGAGTGAAGATGGGTGTCTGCGACCGACGAGGCCTGTGGTGCGTGCGGGCCGTGCTCGGTCTGGGCCTGATCTCAGGCGCGCTCGCAGGCGCGATCGGATCCGGGCCCGCCGGCGCAACCGAGGCCGGTGCGACGACGACGGCCGCGGCGGCCCCCAGCTCGTTGCCGGGGATCGACGTCATCCAGGTCACCGGACTGATCGATCCGTCGAACGCGAGCCTCATCCGCGAGTCGATCACGCGCGCCGAGCACCGCCACTCGACGCTGCTCCTGTTCCAGCTCGACTCGGGCGGCGCGGTCGATGTCGACATGGCCGCCCTCACGGCTCGCGTGGCCGCGGCCCGCGTTCCCGTCGCGGTTTGGATCGGTCCGTCGGGCGCCACCGCGCGCGGCGGAGCGGCACTCCTTGCGGAATCGGCCGCGGTGCTGTCGATCTCACCGGGCTCGCACATCGGGCCGGCGCGTCCCGCGCGACTCGACCACCCCGGTGACGACATCGCGCCGTCGTTCGCCACGTGGCTCGCCGCGAACGTTCCGGCCGCGCGTCACGCCGGCGCGACGAAGCTCGCGGCCGGACAGCGCTACAACTCCAAGCAGGCGTTCGCGAACCGTGCCGTCGACCGGGTCGACAACGTCCTCGGCGATCTCGTGGTGGGCCTCGACGGCCAGACCGTGCAGACCGCGGCCGGGCCCCGCCACCTCTCGACCGCAGAGGTGATCGGCGTCGGCAACGGGCGACGGCGGCGCCCGAACCAGGACGTGCGCTTCGCGAAGCTCGGCCTCGGCGACCAGGTGCTGCACACGCTCGGCAGCCCCTGGGTTGCGTACATGCTCTTCGTCGCCGGGCTCGCCCTCGTCGTCTTCGAGTTCTACACCGCGTCGATCGGGCTGGCCGGGCTCACCGGTGCGTTCGCGCTCGTTGGCGGTCTCACCGGCTTCTCCCACCTTCCGGTGCAGTGGTGGGCCGTCGGGCTGCTGATCCTCGGCATCTTCGGCTTCACCGTCGACGTGCAGGCGGGCGGGCTCGGTCCGTGGACGGCGATCGGCGGCACCGCGCTCATCGCCGGATCGGTCACGCTCTACGGCGGCTCGTCGCGTCTGGATCCTGCGTGGTGGTCGATCGTGATCGTCTGCGGCACCACCGCGATCTTCATGGTCGGTGGCATGACTGCGATGATCCGCTCACGCTTCGCGACCCCCACGGTGGGGCGGCAGGGGCTCGTGGGAGAGATGGGAACTGCCGAGGTCGACGTCGCGCCCGACGGAGTCGTGCGACTGCGCGAAGCGCGATGGCGGGCGCGCACCAACCGGGCGACGCCGATCCTCGCCGGTGCGGCGGTCCGCGTCGTGTCGATCGACGGGTTGGTGCTCGAGGTCGAGCCCGAGACCGGCGGCGCACGCGAGATCCACACGTAACGCACGCAAACCGGGCGAGTTGCCTCCGTCTCTTCGCGTGGCCCCTTGTCGTGGCCTCAGGTCGGACGATAGGTTCCGCCGCGTTGCCCTGACCGGAGGGGGAAAAGGGTGTTGGCAACCGGGGCGATCCACGACACTTGGCAGATCAAGGCAGCGTGCCGCGGACCGGAGTCGACGGTGTTCTTCCCGCCGACCTGGCCCGAGCGCCGCGACGAGCGCGAGGCGCGTGAGGCGCGCGCGAAGGCGATCTGCAACGCGTGCGCGGTGCGCGGAGCGTGCCTCGAGTACGCGCTGCAGATCCGCGAGCCGCACGGCATCTGGGGTGGGCTCACCGAGAACGAGCGCCGCGCCGTGCTCGACCACCGCGCCCGCTGACCGCAACGTCAGGTACCGTCGGGCCATGGCCTCTGACGACGCGACACCGGCATCCGAACCCTCTGTGCGCTTCGAGATGTCGATCTCGGAGAACGACGTCATCGGCGTCTACTCGAACTTCCTCGGTGTCTGGCACACCGCGCACGAGTTCACCCTCGACTTCGCCGTCACCCAACCTGCAATGGCGGGCGCCGATGACGACGGCCAGCCGGTGACGCGCGTCCCGTGTCAGGTCGTCGCGCGTGTGCGCGTCCCGCCGACCGTGCTGTTCGACTTCCTCCGTACGATCAACGAGAACCTGTCGAACTACGAAGGCAGCTTCGGCGCGATTCAGCGGCCCGACGGGGGCACCGTCTACCCGCCCGACGCGTAGTCGGCAGCCTTCGGGCCGGCGATCCGGTCGTCGCCGCGCCGGCGCGTCACGCCGTCGGCGTCGAGCTTCGCTGCGATCGGCACGACGAACTTTCGGGTCGATCCGAGCAGGTCGCGAACATCCGACAACTTCAAGGTGCCGCGTTCGACCACCGCGCGGCTGACACGGGCGCGCGCGTCGTCGAGCGCGGCCGCGGAGAAGTAGATGCCGTCGAGTGAGACGATCGAGCCGTCACGGACGAGCGCGCGCACGACGTCGGGGCCGACGTCGAGCTCGGCCGGCGACGGGGGAGCGAACGGTGAGGCCGCGAGCGCGTCGAGGAAGCGCCGCGCGGTCGGATCGTCGGCGACCCCGCTCCCGTGCGTGCGCATCCTCACGGAGTCGCGTTCGACGACGAGTGTCGCGTCGCCGGCGAGCACCGCGCGCAGACGCGGCGCGTCGATGCCGAGGCGGCCGGCGAGCCCGGCCAGGTCGATCCCCTGCTCGAGCGGATGGGTTCGGTGGTGCGCGGTGGTGATCGCGACGGCGTGCCCGCGCAGGGCCGCAACGGCCTCGGTGGCAACCGTCCAACTGCCGACGCGCTCGGCCGAGCCGGCGGCGACGAGGTCGTCGAGAAGCGCGGCTGCCGCGGCGCGGTCGAGCGCGGCCGGAGCGACGATGTCTTCGGCGCGCACCCACGGCCGGGCGGCGAGGACGCGGGCTCCGAGTGGGAGCGTGAGACGCGCCGGTGCGTCGGCCGCGCGCCGTGTGGGTTCGATGTCGAGCACGGTCGCGCCCGCCACCGTCGTGCGCCGCGCCGACGATCGCAGCACGAGGCGGTCTCCGGGGGCGAGCGGAAGCCGGGTGTCGACGAACCGAAGCCGCAGATACCGCGGATCGTCGAGCGGGCGCACCCGCACGGGATGCACTCCGGATCCGACATGGCACTGGAGGACACCGCGGCGCAGCGGCGCTTCTCCCGGCACCATCGTCAATGCCGCGTCGAAGACCGCGACCTCCGCCCACTGATCGGGGAGCACGATCGCGTCGCCGCGCCGCACGTTGGAGTGCTCGATGCCGGCGAGGTTCACCGCGACGCGCGTTCCCGGCCCGACGGACTCGAGGCGTTCGTGATGCGACTCGATGCCGCGTACGCGCGCGTGATGGCCGCCCGGCTCGATCACGACGTCGGCGTCGACGGTCAGGGTGCCGCCACCGAGCGTCCCGGTCACGACGGTCCCCGCGCCGCGCGCCGCGAACGACCGGTCGACCCACAGGCGCGGCCGTCCGCGGTCGGCGGCGAGTGGAGTGGCGGCGAGGACGCGCGACAGCGTCTCGCGCACCGTGTCGATGCCGCGTCCCGACAGAGCGTCGGCCACCACCACGGGCCAGCGACCGAGCGGTCGGTTGCCGAGCCGTTCGGCGAGCTCGAGCTGCGCGAGCTCGAGGGTCTCGTCATCGACGAGATCGGCCTTGGAGAGCACGATGAGCCCGTGCTCGATTCCGAGCAGTTCCAAAATGCGGGCGTGCTCGTCGGTCTGGGGCATCCAGCCTTCGTTCGCGGCGACGACGAGCACCGCGACCTCCACCGCTCCGACGCCCGCGAGCATGTTCTTGATGAAGCGGATGTGGCCGGGAACGTCGACGAACCCGACGACCTCCGCGCCGGTTCCCTCCGCGTCACCGTCGAGCGCGGTGAAGGCGAACCCGAGATCGATGGTGAGCCCGCGCGCCTTCTCCTCGGGAAACCGGTCGGGGTCGGTGCCCGTGAGCGCGAGCACGAGCGACGACTTGCCGTGGTCGACATGGCCCGCCGTTGCGATCACGCGCACGAGCACACCCGCATGATCAGGCGGTGACGACGGACTGCAACGCGGCGCCGACGCGGTCGTCGTCGGCCGGATCGACGGTGCGCAGGTCGCAGATGACGGCACCGTCGCGCCCGAGCGCGACGATCCGCGTGGCGCGCAACGTCCGCAACGCCGCGTCGACGTCGTCGACCTCGACCGCAACGCCCGCCGACGGAATGGTTCGGCCCGGCACCGAGCCTCCGCCGGCCGCAGACTCCGTGTCGACGACCGTCGCGTCCGCGACCGTTGCGGCGATCGCGGTGGCGCGGGCGCGCAGCTCGGCAACCGGTGCCGTCGCCATGCGCCAGAAGGGGATCGTCGCGGCGCGGTCGTCGAGATACGCGAGCGCGACCGCTTCGAGCCCGGCCAGCGTGACCTTGTCGGGCCGCAGCGCGCGGGCGAGCGGATGCCGCGCGAGCAGCGCCACGTCCTCCGCGTTCCCGACGACGATCCCGGCTTGAGGCCCGCCGAGCAGCTTGTCGCCCGAGAACGTGACCAGCGCGGCGCCCGCGTCGAGGCACTGGCGCACTCCGGGCTCGTCGTGGAGCCACGCCGGCGGTTCGGGAAGCCAGGGCGTGCGCGCGTCGAGCAGCCCCGATCCGGCGTCGACGACGACGGGCGGCCCGAGGGTCGCCAGCTCCTCGACCGCCGTCGCCTCGGTGAAGCCCACCATGCGGTAGTTCGACGCGTGCACCTTGAGCACCAGCGCGGTCTTGTCGGTGACGGCCCGCTCGTAGTCGGCGCGGCGGGTGCGGTTCGTCGTCCCGACCTCGACGAGCCGGGCTCCGGTCTCGGCGAGGATCTCGGGGACGCGGAAGCCGCCGCCGATCTCGACCAGCTCTCCGCGCGACACGAGCACCTGGCGGCCGCGCGCCAGCGCCGCGAGCGTGAGCACCACCGCCGCCGCGTTGTTGTTCACGACCAGTCCCGCCTCCGCGCCGCACGCGAGTGCGAGGAGCGCGCCACCGTGGTCCTGCCGCGATCCGCGCGTTCCGGTGTCGAGGCGATACTCGATGTTGGTGTAGCCACCCGCGTCGGCCATCGCCGCGCGCGCAACCGGGCCGAGCGGCGCGCGACCGAGGTTCGTGTGCAGCAGAACCCCCGTCGCGTTCACAACCGGTGCGAGGAGCGCGGCCCGTTGCGACTCGAGACGCGCCCGGGCGTCGGCGACCACGGCGTCGTCATCGACGGTCTCACCGGTGGCGGCGCGCTCCCGTGCGGACGCCACCGCGTCACGAGCGGCACGCGCGATGAGGGCGTGCGGGAGGGCACTGTCGGCCGGTTTCGTGAGTGCGGCGAGCACCCGTTCGACGCTCGGTAGCGCTCTCCGGGGGTCCACCTCCCGGAGCGTAGGCGGGGGGAGATCCCGGCCCGCCCACGTAGACTTGAACCGTGACACGGGTCCGCGAAGCCGCAACCTTGATGCTGGTCGACGACCGTCCCGACCTGCATGTCTTCATGCTGCGGCGCAATCCCCGGTCGGTCTTCGGGCCCGGCGCCTTCGTCTTCCCCGGCGGTGCCATCGATCCGGCCGACAGTGACGACGCGGCCACGACCCGGGTGGTCGGCCTCGACGATCGTGAGGCGAGCGCCCGGCTCGGCCTGCCCTCGGGCGGGTTGCGGATCTGGATCGGCGCCCTGCGCGAGGCTTTCGAGGAAGCGGGCATCTTGCTCGCCACGGGCCGCGCCGACGCCGGCGGCGACCCGGCCGCGGCCGAGGCCGATCTCGCCGCCGCACGCGCGGGTCTCAACGCCGGCGAGCTGAGCTTCGCCGACGTGCTCGCACAGCACGGCGTCGTCCTCGACCTCAGCGAGGTCTTCCTCTTCGCGCACTGGCTCACACCGGAGGGCGCGCCGCGTCGGTTCGACACGTGGTTCCTCGTCGCTCGTGCGCCGCACGGGCAGGAAGGCAGTCACGACGACGCCGAGCTCGTGCACTCCGAATGGGTGCGGCCGAAGGACGCGCTCGCTCGCTACGCAGCGGGAGACCTCGAGCTCATCTTCCCGACGTTGCGCACCTTGCGTGTCCTCGAGTCGTTCCCGACCGCGGCCGCGTTGCTCGACGAGGTGCGGCGCGCGAACGCGGCGCCCGATCGTCCGCCGCTCGTCGTCGCCGACGCGTCCGGTCGTCGCATCGCGCTGCGCGCCGACGACGGGTCAACGGCCGTTCCCGGATGGCCGGTGCTGACCTCTCAGCCCGAGCTCGACGGTGCCGCGTTCATCGCCGAGCAGGAGCTCGCGTCGCGACAGGGCGTGGCCTGATGGCAGACCTCACTCCCGGTGTCGCGAGCGCGCTCTCGCCGCTGGTGCGGCGGGTCGTCGCGCCGAATCCCGGCCTCATGACCGGCCCGGGCACCAACACGTATCTGGTCGGCATCGACGAGGTCGCGGTGATCGACCCCGGTCCCGACGATCCCGGCCATGTCGAGGCGATCATCGGCGCCTCGATGTCGGAGCGGGTGCGTTGGGTGCTGCTCACCCACACGCATCCGGATCACTGGCCCGCGGCCGCGACGATCGCCAAGCGCACCGGCGCGGAGATCGCCGGTTTCGGGAAATTCCCGAAGGCCGACGAGGTCACGTTGAAGCTCGACCGGGTGCTCAACGACGGCGACGTCGTCGAGGGCACCGAGTTCGGCCTCGAGGTGCTGCACACCCCTGGGCACGCACCCAACCACCTGTGCTTCCTGCTCGAAGAGGAGCGTGTGCTCTTCACGGGTGACCACGTGCTCGACGGCACCACGACCGTGATCAGCCCCCAGCGCGGTGGCGACATGGCCGAGTACCTCAAGTCGCTCGAGCGGTTGCGCAAGCTTCGCCGCATCGCGCGCATCTGTCCGGCGCACGGTGACGTCATCGAGGACCCGCAGGCGCGGCTCGACGAGTACATGAAGCACCGGCGGATGCGCGAACGGCAGATCGTCAAGATCCTCGGTGAGGGCCCGACCAAGATCAACGACATCGTCGCGCGGCTCTACACCGAGACTCCCGAGGGCCTGCGTGAGATGGCGGGCCGCCAGGTGCACGCGCACCTGCTCAAGCTGCGCACCGAGGGCAAGGTCGAGGGAACCGGCGTCCGCTCCGCATGGAAGCTCGCGTAACCCCGAGCGGGCGCAGCAATCGCCCCGAGCGCGAGACACGACCGTGAAGCGCAGCAATCGCCCCGAGCGCGAGACAGGACCGTGAAGCGCATGCGCACGCGACCATGAGCGCGGTCGAGGTTGTCGACCTGCACAAGTCGTACGGGTCGGTCGACGCGGTTCGCGGCGTGAGCTTCGAGATCGCCGAGGGCGAGGTCTTCGCACTGCTCGGTCCGAACGGCGCGGGCAAGACGACGATCGTCGAGATCCTCGAAGGGTTCCGCCCTCGCACCGCGGGCGGAGTGCGCGTGCTCGGCGCCGATCCCGAGACCGGTGGTCGGGCCCTGCGTGAACGCGTGGGGATCGTGCTGCAGTCGTGCGGGATCGACCCGTTCTTCACGGTCGAAGAGCTGGTGCGGGCGACCGCGAAGGCCTACCCGTCGCCGCGGCCGGTCGCAGAGGTCGTCGAGCTCGTCGGCCTCACCGAGAAGCTCCACGAGCGGGTCAAGACTTTGTCGGGCGGTCAGCAGCGCCGCCTCGATCTCGCCCTCGCGCTCGTCGGTGACCCCGAGCTGGTGTTCCTCGACGAGCCGACGACCGGTTTCGACCCGTCGGCCCGCCGCGCCTCGTGGGACCTCATCGAGAACCTGTGCCGGCTCGGCAAGACCGTGCTGCTCACGACGCACTACATGGAAGAGGCGCAGAAGCTCGCCGACCGCATCGTCGTGATCGCGCAGGGCCGGATCGTCGCGGAAGGAACGCCCGACACGATCGGAGGGCGCGACCACGCCGCGACCGTCGTCCGTTTCGCGTTGCCGGCCGGTTACTCCGTCGCCGATCTTCCGGCGCGCGAGGCTCGCGTCGACGACGGCTTCGTGTCGATCAGCACACCGCAGCCCACGAAGCTGCTGCACGAGCTCACCGCGTGGGCGCTCGCGCACGGCGGGGAGCTCGCGGGCCTCGAAGTCCTGCGACCGTCGCTCGAAGACGTCTATCTGGAGCTCACCCGGTGAGCGATACCGCGGTCAGCGGCACGTCGGTGAGCGACGTCGGACTGCTCCGAAGCCAGTTGGTGATGGAGCAGAAGCGCTTCTGGCGCAATCCGACGAGCGCGATCTTCACGTTCGTGTTCCCGATCATGTTTCTCGTGATCTTCGCGTCGCTGAACTCGAACGACCGGATCAAGGATCTCGGCGACATCCGCTTCGCGCAGTACTACGTGCCGTCGATCATCGCGTTCGGCATCTTCTCGGCCTGCTTCGTGAACCTCGCGATCGCCACGCCGTACCGCCGCGAGATGGGGTTGCTGAAGCGCGTGCGGTCGACGCCGCTGCCGCCGAGGGTGTTCCTCGGCGCGCTCGTGCTCAGCAATGTGCTGATCGGCGCGCTGCTCGCGATCATCATCACGGTCGTGGGCATCGCGGTCTACGACGTCCACTTCTACGGCGCGCGCCTGCTGGCAATGATCCTCACGTTCGCGGTGTCGGCGGCTTCGTGCTGTGCGCTCGGTCTCGCGGTCGGCACGTTCGTACCCAACGCCGACGCGGCTCCGGCCGTCGTGAACTTCATCTACTTTCCGATCGTCTTCATCTCCGGCACGTTCTTCCCCGTGAACCAGACGTCGGTGCTCGCGCACATCGCGTCGGTGTTCCCGGTGCGGCACGTGATCCTCGCGGTGTTCGCCGGCTTCGATCCGCTGCGATCGGGGGCGAGCTTCGAGTGGGGTCACCTCGCGGTGATCGCGGCGTGGGGCGTCGCCGGGCTCGTGGTCGCGATCCGCCGCTTCCGGTGGGAGCCCGCGCAGTAACGCAGACGCGAACGTCTACGACGCCGCGGGCGCCGACGGCGTCGGCAGGTTCGCGGCGGCGCGCGTCGCGAGCTCGAGGATGCGGGCGGTGCAGCCCGCCATCTCGACCGGTGGCAGCAGCTCGTCGACGATGAGTCGAGCGATCCGGCGAAACTCGACCGCCGCCGGCCCGTCGGGCACGGCGAGCACGACCGGGTGTCCGTCGTCGCCGCCGCTCGACACCGCGGGCTCGATCGGGATCCGACCGATCAGCGGCGCGCCGGTGAGCGCGGCCAGCCGCTTCCCGCCGCCGCTGCCGAAGATGGCGTGGTGCGAGCCGTCGGGCGCGATGAACTCCGACATGTTCTCGACGACGCCCAGGACCTTGAGGTAGCTGCGGCGCGCCATGTCGGCGACGCGCGCGGCGACCTTCTGCGCGTTCTTCGCCGGCGTGGTGACGACGAGCATCTCCGTCTGCGGAAGCAACCGCGACAGCGCCATCTGGATGTCGCCGGTTCCCGGTGGCATGTCGAGGAGCAGGTAGTCGAGGTCGCCCCAACGCACGTCGGTGAGGAACTGCTCGAGCGCCTTCGACAAGATCAGTCCCCGCCACATGAGCGCGGTGTCCTCGTCGTCGACGAGCAGGCCCATCGACACGACCGCGATGCGGCCCGCGGGGCCGTTCGGATCGTCGAGGTTCGCGACGGCAACCTGCGCGGGCTCGATCTTCCCAGGCGTCTTGCCCTCCGAGTTGGCGGTGGCGCGCTGGTCGCGCACGGCACCGAGCCGCCCGGCGACGCCGAGCATGCGGGGCACACTGAACCCCCAGATGTCGGCGTCGAGCACCCCGACCGCGCGGCCCTGCGACGCGAGCGCGGTCGCGAGGTTCACGGTCACCGACGACTTGCCGACGCCGCCCTTGCCGCTCGCCACCGCGATGACCCGCGTCGTGGCGCTGATCTCGGTCTCGGGCGCGCGGTTGCTGGCCTCGAGGCGGGCCCGCTGCATGACTGCGGAGCGCTCGGCCTGGGTCATCTCCGCGTACTCGACCTCGACGTCGCGCACGCCGGCAAGGCCGTGGACCTTCGAGATGACGTCGGCCTTGATCTGGCCGCGGAGAGGGCAGCCGGCGGTGGTGAGCGCCACCTTGACCCGGACGTCGCCGTCAGGGCTGACCTCCACCTCGCGCAGCATGCCGAGGTCGACGATGCTGGCCCCGAGCTCGGGATCTCGAACCCCCGCCAGGATGCTTCGCACGGCCGCGGCGTCGAGCGGGGCAGAGCTCTCCGTCGGTTCGACGGTCGTTGGTTCCACGGTCAAGATTCCACCGTCTGTCGGGGGTACTGGCTCGGACCCCAATAAAACACTTGCGGGTTGAAAATATGCCCGGTGCCGGGTACCGTCAAGCCGGATGAATGCCCTCGCAGTGCTCCAGGCACTCGGCGACGAGACCCGCTACCTGCTCTATCGCGAGCTTGCCGGCTCGCCCCGGGCCCTGGGCGCCCCCCAGCTCGCCGAGCGCCTCGGGCTCCACACCAACACCGTGCGCATGCACCTCGAGCGCATGCGCGAGGCCGGCCTCGTCGATGTCGAGCCCGTGCACCGCGGCACCGTCGGGCGCCCGCAGCACGTGTACACCCTCGCCAACGGCGCCCCGGGCCTCGATTTCGACCCGCCGGCCCACGCGGTGCTCGCCGGGCTGCTCGCCGCAATGGCGGAGCGCCTCGGTGGCGACGCCACCGACGCCGAGGAGACCGGTCGGGCGTGGGGCCGCGAGGCCGCGCGGCGCACCCGCGCCGACAGCTGCGTCGACGTGCTGGCCAAGCAGCTGACCCAGCTCGGCTTCGATCCCGCCGTCGAGCCCGATGGCGACGGCACGCGGATCACGTTCGTCCAATGTCCCTTCCGCGACCTGGCCGAGGCCTACCCCGAGCTCGTCTGCAGCCTCCACCGGGGGATCTGCGCCGGGGCCCTCGAATCAGCGGGTGAGGGAAGCATGCAACACTTCTCGACGTTGTACGACCACGACCCCTGTCACGTCCGCGTGGTGGTCGGGTCGACCCCCGCCTAGAACCGCACTCAGAACCGCCGCACCACCGCAGGAGGACCGATGATCGCTCTGACCGACGCCGCGTCGAGCAAGGTGAAGGAACTGCTCGATGCCGAGGGCAATCCGCAGATGTTCCTGCGTGTCGCCGTGCGCCCGGGTGGCTGCTCGGGCATGAGCTACGAGATGTTCTTCGACAGCGACGTCGCGGCCGACGACATCGAGACCGAGTACGGCCCCGTGAAGGTGGTCGTCGACCCCGCGAGCTCGCAGTACCTCACGGGCGCGACGCTCGACTTCAAGGACGGCCTGCAGGGCGCCGGGTTCTCGATCAACAACCCGAACACCACCCGCACCTGCGGCTGCGGCCAGTCGTTCTCGTAACCGCTACGCGGGCTTCGCGAGGCCGTCGAGCAGCTTCTGCATCTCGGTCTGGTCGAACGCGCCGTCGAGGCGCCCGGTGACGACGCCCTTCCCGTCGACACCGAACAACCACGGCTCGCCCTGCAGCGGGCCCCACGCGTCGACGGTGGGGATCACATCGGTCGTCGTGTTGTTCTTGTAGATCTCGACGTGCACGAGGTCGATCGCGTCGGAGTAGTGCGGCTTCAACGTCAGCAGCGTGTCGAGGACGGGCCCGCAGTAGCGCGTCGTGCAACGGGCGGGCGTCGCGAACATCACGGCGACCGGCCGACCTTTCCCGATGATCGTGTCGAGCGACGCGGTGTGCAACGGACAGGCCGGCACGCGTGTGCAGATCGGATCGACTCCGAGGGTGCGCACCGTCGTCGGTGACGCCGCTCGCGGCGCCGGAGATCCGGCGATCGGCGAGACGGGTTTCGCCGCCACCGGGAACACGAACGTCGTCTTCTCGCCGTCGTAGTCGAGGATTCCCTGCCAGTTCCCGGGTCGGTCGAACTGTGCCATGACCGTGTAGACGCCTCGATGCTGTGGCAGTCCCTTCCCCTGCGCGACCGCGGAGACGAACCGGGTCGGTGTGCTTCCGGGTGGTGCGATCGCGATGCGCGCGGGCTTCCCCGACGCGTAGCCCTCCTTCGCCGTCAGGGCGAACGCGAAGCGCTGGGGCGCGGGGCTCGCGTACAGGTCGATCGACACGATTCCGGGTGATACCTCGGTGAACTGAGGGCCGGCGCTCGATGCGTGCTTGCTCCCGCACGCGGCGAGGATCGCCGCACCGCCTCCGAGCACGAGGAAGTGGCGGCGAGACAGAGCGGGGGGCGACATGGCCCGTATCCTGCCCGCCGGAGGTATCTGTGTCCGATCGGGTCGAGCTCATGTGCGACGGCGAGCAGTTCGTCGTCGAGGTATCCGACGGCGAGAGCCTCCTCAGCGTCCTGCGCGAGCGACTCGGTGTGATGTCGGTGAAGGACGGATGCGCGCCGCAGGGACAATGCGGCTGCTGCACCGTGCTGATCGACGGCGAACCGCGCGTCGCGTGCGTGACGCCGGCCACGCGCGCGGACGGCCGGGACGTCACGACGGTCGGCGGCCTCGATCCGGCGACCCGCGACGCGCTTGTCGACGCGTTCGCCGAGTGCGGCGGATCTCAGTGCGGCTTCTGCACGCCGGGCATCATCGTTCGCGTCGCGACTCTCGTCGCGCGTGGCCGCACCGCGCGGGCCGACATCGACCGCGCGCTGGCGGCGCACCTCTGTCGCTGCACGGGTTGGCAGCCGATCGTCGAATCGATCGACCGCGTCACGACCGGAGGACCGCGTCCGGAGGCGCGCGATACGCGTGCCGCCGCGCGCCGGGCGGACCTCGAAGGGGGAGTGACCCAGCGCGTCGACCGCGACGTGCCGTGCGGCGCCGCGGGATTCGCCGACGACACCGCGCCCCGCGATGCCCTCGTGGCGATTCCGTGTCCACCGGGCTCGACCGCGGAGACGACGGAGGCAGCTGGGATGCAGTGGGTCGTGGCCGACAGCGTCGACGAGGCGCGTCGGATCGCGGGGAAGGTGCAAGGGCGCCGAACGACTCGTGACGACGGTTCGCCGCTCACGCCGCCCACGGCTCCTCCCGGCGGGGTCGCGCTCGCGACCCAATGGGTCGAGCCCGCATATCTCGAGCCCGATGCTTCGTGGTGCACACCCGGAACCGAGTCGGCGACACCGCTCGCCAACGGCGGAGCATTCGGGGGGAAGGCCGCGTCGCGTGCGCCCGAAGCCGCGCGCACGCTCGCGGCACGCCTCGGTCGGACCGTGCGGGTCGTCTACTCGCGAGAGGACACGGTGAGGCTCGGGCCGAAGCGGCCCCCGATTGCCGCGACCGCGCGCTACGAGGCGGGCGTCGTCGAGATCGCCGGACGGATCGTGCGCGTCGACTTCGAACCGCCGCCGAGTGCCTACGAGATCAGGATCAAGTCTGCGTGGGAGACGGTCGACGCGCCGGGCCCGCCGGTGTCGACCGACCTGCGCGCGTTCGGGCTGGCCGAGCAGGCGGTGCTCGTGGAGGGTGCGCTGGCGGAGGCCGGAGTCGATCGCTCGGCGATCGTGTCGGATCGCGCCGGTCGGGTGCTACTCGACTCCGCGGTGAGCGCGCCGTCCGGCGCGTGCGCGGGTGCGCGCGTGCACATCGGTTCCGACGGGCTGTTGGCGGGCGTCGACGTGCGCGTCGCGGCGGGCGACCCGCTCGACGAGGCCGTGCTCCATTCCTACGCGCTCGGCGCCGTGCACATGGCGCTCGGGTGGGTGCTCTCCGAAGGTCTCGCCGTCGATCGCGAGACGGGGGAGGTGCTCGGCCTCACGATCCGTTCGTTCGGGATCATCCGCGCGCGTGATCTCCCACCGGTCACGGTCACCGTGGTCGACGATCCCGGTCCGCCGCTCGCGCGCGCGTCTGACGCCGTGTTCGCGGCCGTCGCGGCCGCGGCGTGGAACGCGATCGCTGCGGCCGAAGGCGTTCGGCCGACCACGTTCCCCGCGACCGCGACGCGTGCCGCGCGATCACTGCGACGGGCCCTCTCGGGCACGGTATAGCTACGCGGCGATGGTCACCGTCGTCACGTCGCCGCGCTCGTGGAGCAGCTGATCCCAGGTGTCCCAGCTGAACTGGAAGTACCCGTGGTCGCCCCAGTCGGCGCCCCAGCTGTTGCACGCCCGAACGGTGCGGGCGTCGGAGTCGATCCCGACGACCTCGAACTCGTGGCCGCCGCGGATCGATCCCGAGATCGCGACGGTGCCGTCGGGGTCGGGATGGTCGAAGCCTTCGTACCACGACACGCCGGTGATCACCGGCGCGAGGACGAGGGCTTCGAGCGCGTGCTGCAGACCGAACGCGTGCCGGTAGCCGGTGATGTAGCCGAGCGACTTCGCGGCCTTCATCACCGCGAGGCCGGAGCTGCCGGTGTCGTCGGGCGGGTAGGAGCCCTTGAAGCGATCGAGGTGCGTGGCCTTCTCGTAGAGCACGACCGCGTCGCTCTCGGTCAGACTCCTACCCGTCACGAAGAGCGGGTCGGTCATGAGCACGCCGGCCTCGGCGTTGCCGGTGCAGCTTCCGGTCTGTCCCTGATCGAACGGCGGGCAGTGGCGCGTGTGCGCCACGCTCACCACCTTCGGTGCCCGTGCGGCCGGGAAGGCGCGGCTGCGCTCGTCGTGCTCGATGTGCCGTCCGAGGCGGTGCCCCGAGAGGGCGTGCTCGTCGAGTGACTCGCTGAAGACTTCGTCGGTCATCGTGTTCCCCCAAGATTGCGGATGACGCCTCCCGGCGGACCCGCCCCCCGTCTAGCTGTTCGACGGTGCGGCCGCGAACCTTGAGGCGACCGGGCCGATTGGTTCCGACGACGATCGCTTAGGCTGTGCGAGTGGCCATTGAACCGCTCACCACACCGCACGCTCCGAGTGCGATCGGTCCGTACTCACCGGCGGTGCGCGCCGGTGAGTGGGTCATCCTCTCGGGGCAGGTCGGTCTCGATCCGAAGACCGGCTCGGTCGTATCCGGCGGTGCCGAAGCGGAGGCGCGCCAGGCGCTCGCGAACATCGCGGCGGTGCTGGGCGACTGCGGGCTGACGATGTCGGACGTCGCCAAGAGCCTGGTGTTCGTCACCGATCTCGGCGAGTTCGCGACGGTGAACGCGGTCTACGCCGACGCGTTCGGAGCGCACCGCCCCGCGCGTTCCACGGTGCAGGTCGCCGGCCTTCCCGGCAGCGCAACCGTCGAGATCGAAGTGTGGGCCCACACCGGCCGTGAACGCGGAGGCTGACGACCATGGGTGGAGCGATCATCATCCTCGTCGGGATGTTCATCGTCGGACCGATCGGCCTCTTCGCGGTCGGCGCCATTTGGAGCGCGCTGCACGGCGAGCTCGAGAGCATGGACGCCGACGACCGCGCGAGCGTGCCGCCGGCGCCGTCCGCTTGAGCTACCCGTCTGACGGTGACCACCGCGACTGGCCGAAGCGGTAGCCGACCGATCGCACCGTGTGGATCAGGTTGGCGTGCTCTTCGCCGAGCTTGGCGCGCAACCGCCGCACGTGGACGTCGACGGTGCGCGCGCCGCCGTAGTACTCGTAGCCCCACACCCGCGAGAGCAGCTGCTCGCGCGTGAACACCTTGCCGGGGTGGGTGACGAAGAACTTCAGCAGCTCGTACTCCATGTAGGTGAGGTCGAGCGGATGACCCTCGACCATCGCCTGGTACGTCTCGAGGTTCAGCGAGAGCGACGTGTACGAGACGATCTCGGGATGCGCGCCGCGCCCGGCACGGAACTGCAGGTGCCGCAGCCGCGCCTCGAGCTCGCGCGGGTGAAACGGGCTGAGGCAGAAGTCGTCGAACAGATCTTCGCGGTGCTCGAGCTCGGTGAGCTGCAGTCCCGAGACGAGCAGCAATACCGCACCCAGCGGCGTGTCGCCCTTGCGGAGTGCGCGACACACGGTGAACGCGGACTCCGGCTCCTCGTCGGCGCAGATGACCGCGCCCGACCAGCCTTCGGCCGGCTCCTGCTGGGTCGCGACCGATGCGTTCGCGACGGCCTTCCACCGCATGCCGGCGAGGTCGAGGGTCTGGACCAGCAGCGCGGGTGGCGGGTCCGGGAACACGAGGAGCGGCGCCATGATCGGATCCATCGTGCTACAAGCGGTGGAGGAAGCGCTGGAGCTCCCACGGCGTGACGCCCACGATGTACTCGTTCCACTCCTGTCGCTTGTTGCGGAGGAAGTACTCGAACACGTGCTCGCCGAGCGTCTCGGCGACCAGCTCGGAGCCTTCCATCACCTCGATCGACTCCGCCAGCGAGGTCGGCAGTGAACCGATGCCCTCGGCGAGCCGCTCTTCCGAGGTCATGTCGAAGATGTTGTTCGTCGCCTCCGCCGGCAGCTCGTAACCCTCGTCGATGCCCTTGAGCCCCGCGGCGAGCAGCACCGAGAACGCGAGGTACGGGTTGCACGCGGGATCGGGAGCGCGATATTCGATCCGCGTCGACGTCTCCTTGCCCCGCTTCGGCAGTGGCAGGCGGACGAGCGCCGACCGGTTGTTGCGGGCCCAGCCGATGTGCACCGGCGCCTCGTACCCGACGACGAGTCGCTTGTAGGAGTTGACCCACTGGTTCGTGACCGCGGTGATCTCACGCGCGTGGTGGAGCAGGCCGGCGATGAAGTGCTTGCCGACCTTCGAGAGGCCGTACTCGTCGCCGGGATCGTGGAACGCGTTGACGTCGCCCTCGAACAGCGAGAGGTGCGTGTGCATCCCCGAGCCGAACGCTCCGGAGATCGGCTTGGGCATGAAGGTCGCGTAGACGCCGAGGTCGGCGGCGACTTCCTTCACGACGAGGCGGAACGTCATGACGTTGTCGGCCATGCTGAGCGCGTCGGTATAGCGCAGGTCGATCTCGTGCTGGCTCGGGCCGTTCTCGTGGAAGCTGTACTCGACCGGGATGCCCATGGCCTCGAGCATGAGGATCGTCTGCTTGCGCAGCTCCGACACCATGTCGTGCGTGGTGAGATCGAAGAACCCGGCGTCGTCGAGGGGCTCGGGCTGGTCGGCCGACTTGAAGTAGAAGAACTCCATCTCCGGAGCGGTGAAGAACGTGAAGCCCTTCTCGCGGGCGCGTTCGAGGTTCCGCTTCAGCACGTAGCGGGGGTCGCCGGCGAACGGCTCGCCGTTGAAGTGCTCGATGTCGCAGAACATGCGGGCGACCGGAGCCTCGCTCCCGCGCCACGGCAGCAGCTCGAACGTGGAGGGGTCGGGCCGCGCGAGCACGTCGGCCTCCTGGATCCGGCTGTAGCCCTCGATGGCCGAGCCGTCGAAGCTCATGCCCTCCTCGAGGGCGCCTTCGAGCTCGGCCGGCGTGATCGAGAACGACTTGAGCTGGCCCAGCACGTCGGTGAACCAGAGGCGCACGAACCGCACGCCACGCTCCTCGACGGTGCGCAACACGTACTCGTCTCGGCGCTCCATGTGACCAGTCTAGGGACGAGCGCCTAGCTTTCTGCCCGCCGGAGAGCCTCAGTAACAGAGCGTTCACATAGAGGCAACGGCCGGGAAATCGGGGCCTAGAAAGCTCCGAAACTACGACGGGACGACGACCGATCACGGTCGACAATCGAGGAGCGTGGCGTGAGCTTCAAGGCGGAGTACATCTGGATCGACGGTACCCAGCCGACGGCACGACTGCGGTCGAAGACGAAGGTCCTCGACGACGGGATCAAGGACCTGCCCATCTGGGGCTTCGACGGATCGAGCACCAACCAGGCGCCGGGCAAGGCGTCCGACTGTGTGTTGAATCCGGTGTTCTCGTGTCCGGACCCGCTGCGTGGCGGCGACGACATCCTGGTGATGTCGGAAGTGCTGCTCACCGACATGACACCGCACCCGACCAACACGCGGTCGCTGCTCGCGCCGGTCGCCGAGAAGTACGCGAAGCACGAGCCGCTCTTCGGCATCGAGCAGGAGTACAACCTCTTCAAGGACGGCCGCCCGTACGGCTTCCCGCTCGGAGGCTTCCCCGCGCCGCAGGGCTTCTACTACTGCGGTGTCGGTGCCGACGAGGTGTTCGGGCGCGAAGTCGTCGAGGAGCACCTCGACGCGTGCCTCGCCGCGGGCCTCGGGCTCTCGGGCATCAACGCCGAGGTCATGCCCGGCCAGTGGGAGTTCCAGGTCGGGCCGCTGTCGCCGCTCGACGTCTCCGACCAGATGTGGATGGCACGTTGGCTCCTCTACCGCATCGCGGAGGACTACGGCATCGCCGCGACGATCGACCCGAAGCCGGTCCATGGCGACTGGAACGGTGCCGGCGCGCACACCAACTTCTCGACGAAGTCGATGCGTTCGTCGTACCCGCCGATCATTGCGGCGTGTGAAGCGCTCGGGAAGAAGGCGGCGGAGCACGTCGAGAACTACGGGCACGGCATCGAAGACCGGCTCACCGGTCAGCACGAGACCGCGCCCTGGAACGAGTTCAGCTACGGCGTCTCCGACCGCGGTGCGTCGGTGCGCATTCCGTGGCAGGTCGAGGTCGACCAGAAGGGCTACATCGAGGACCGTCGTCCGAACGCGAACATGGATCCGTACGTGGTGACGCGGCTCATCACCGACACCGTGTGCAGCGTCCTCGACGCGTAGGCCGGCATCTGCTCTGATCTCGTGGTGGGCCTGACGGAGGTTTGCCATGGAGCAGCGCAGCGCGGGTGACGTTCTCAAGCTGGTCAAGGAAGCGGGCATCGATGTCATCGATGTCCGCTTCTGCGATCTGCCCGGGCTCATGCAGCATTTCTCGATTCCCGCGCATGAGCTGACGGCCGACGTCTTCGAGGACGGCCTCGGTTTCGACGGCTCGTCGATCCGCGGCTTCCAGGAGATCCAGGAGTCCGACATGCTCCTGATCCCCGACCCGAACACCGCGGTCGTCGACCCGTTCACCGAGCATCCGACGCTCGACATCAACTGCTTCGTGCGCGACCCGCTCACCGGTGAGTCGTACTCGCGCGACCCGCGCTACATCGTGCAAAAGGCCGCGGCGTACCTCGCGTCGACCGGGCTTGCCGACACCGCGTACTTCGGGCCCGAGGCGGAGTTCTACATCTTCGATTCCGTGCGCTTCGATCAGAACCAGTTCTCGGGTTACTACTTCCTCGACTCGGTCGAAGGGGTCTGGAACTCGGGACGTGAGCGCGAGATCGACGGCAGCCCCAACCTCGGGTACAAGCCGCGCTACAAGGAGGGCTACTTCCCCGTCCCGCCGATGGACCAGTTCCAGGATCTGCGCTCCGAGATGATGCGCGTGTTGGAGCAGGTCGGCATCCCGATCGAGGTGCAGCACCACGAAGTCGGCACCGCCGGTCAGGCCGAGATCGACATGCGCTTCGACACCATCACGACGATGGCCGACAAGCTCATGCTCTACAAGTACGTCGTGAAGAACGTCGCGCGAAAGCGCGGCTACTCGGTGACGTTCATGCCGAAGCCGATCTTCATGGACAACGGCTCGGGGATGCACGTGCACCAGTCGTTGTGGAAGGGCGGCGAACCGCTCTTCTTCGACGAAGCCGGCTACGCGGGCCTCTCCGACATGGCGCGTTGGTACATCGGCGGTTTGCTCTCGCACGCGCCGGCGATCTGCGCGTTCTCGAACCCGACGACGAACTCGTACAAGCGTCTCGTCCCCGGCTACGAGGCTCCCGTGAACCTCGTGTACTCGCAGCGCAACCGTTCGGCTTCGGTGCGCATCCCGCTCTACTCGAAGAGCCCGAAGGCGAAGCGGCTCGAGTTCCGTTGCCCCGACCCGTCGTGTAATCCGTACCTCGCGTTCTCCGCGATGTTGATGGCCGGACTCGACGGCATCCAGAACCGCATCGAGCCGCCGCCGCCGGTCGACAAGGACCTCTACGACCTCCCGCCGGAAGAGCTCGCCAAGGTTCCGCAGGTCCCGGGCTCACTCAACGAGAGTCTCGCGGCGCTCGAGCGCGACCACGACTTCCTGATGAAGGGCAACGTGTTCACACCCGACGTCATCGAGACGTGGATCGCGTACAAGAAGCTGCACGAGATCGACCAGGTGCAGCTCCGCCCGCACCCGTGGGAGTTCTACCTGTACTACGACATCTGAACCGGTGGGCGCTTGACCAGCCGTTTCAGGGCGTATCGGCGCCCTTGGACACGGCACGGACACGCGACCCGCCGAGAACGTTGTCGATCGCCTGCCGCGACCGTGCGTCAGACGCCGGGATCAGGTGCGTGCAGACCCGCAACGTGAAGCCGGGGTCGGTGTGACCGAGGTAGTCGGCCAGGGCCCCCAGCATCGAGGAGCACGCTCGCGTAGAAGTGGCGGAGCGCGTGCATCCCGTTCGCTCGAGTCGGCGCGACGCCAGCGCCGCGCCGCGCCGGCTTCCAGACGTACGAGATGCAGTGCGTCCGGTTGAGCGGCTTCCGTTCGCGGCTCGTGAACACGAGGCCGTCGGGACCCGGCGGGAAGAGGCGCAGCCGCTCGGCCAGCGCGACGGCGACCGTGTCGGCGAGCGGCACTTCTCGGATCTTGCGTCCCTTCGGCTGTGCGAGCACGAGCTTCCCGGCGAGCATCTTCACTTGCTGACGGACGAGGAGGCGGTGACGCAGGAAATCGACGTCTGCCACCCGCAACCCGAACACCTCGCCCTGGCGCGGCCCGGCGCCCGCGGCGACGACGGGGAGTGCGCGGTACGAGCTTGTCGTTGATGTTCTTGCGCACGGTACATCGTGCGTGAATCCGGTCGACCCGGCAATCGGTTTTCGCGGGTCGGGTACGGTCGACACGGATGCAAATCGACGAGACGCTCCGTCGTGACGGCGTGCGCACCGCGAGACGGTGGCGGCCGCCGGTTGCGGTTGCGCTCGGGGTGACGCTCGCGGCGGAGTGTGCACTCGTGGCGCTGCCGCACGTGAGCGGACTCGGCGGTGTGGCCCTCGCGGTTGTCGCGGCCGCCGGTTGGGGATCGGTGGTGACGGATCCACGACTCGAATCATGTCGGCGTTTGACTGTGTGCGCGATCGCGTTGGCGTTCGTGGTTGCGATCGCGGCGCCTCCACGCGGGTCGCACGATCTGTGGTCGTACGTCATGTATGGCCGCATGCTCACGGTGCATCACGCGAGCCCATACGTGCACGCGCCGAACGCGTATCCGCACGATCCGTTCCTCCGTTTGGTCGGGTCGGGTTGGCGGGGCACGAAGTCGGTCTACGGACCGTTGTTCACCGCGGTCTCGGCGGGACTGACGAAGTTGGCGGGCGGCTCCGTGCTGCGGGCCCGACTCGCGTTTCAGGGAGTCGCGTTGCTCGGTGTGGTCGCGGTCCTCGCAACGTTGTGGGTCGAGACCCGTGGCGTCCGCACGATCGCGTTCGTCGGTCTGCACCCGGCGGTCGTGCTCGCGATCGTCAACGGAGGGCACAACGACGGGCTCGTCGGGCTCGCGGTGCTCGTCGGCGCGGTGCTCATCTCCCGCCGCCGGTTCACGGCCGCCGGCGTCGTCGTCGGGCTGGGCATGCTGGTGAAGGCGTCGACCGGGTTCGGCATCCTCGGCATCGCCGTCTGGTCGTTCGGTCGTGATCGTCGTTCGACCCTGCGCTTCCTCGCGGTCGCCGCGATGACGACTCTGGTCGGCTACCTGCCGGTCGGGAGCGCGGCGCTGCGCACGCTCGCCGGTTCTGAGGGCCGCACGAGCCGCGTGTCGGTGTGGAGCCCGGTGTCGAGCCTGCTGCACGGACCGGTCGGTGGTCTCGCGGTCGTCGTGGTCGCCGCGCTGGCGTTGATCGGCGCGCGTCGGTACCGCGCGCAGGCGCTTCCCTCGCTCGCCGCCGTGGGATCGATTGCCGCGTATCTGTTTGCGGGCGCGTACGTGCTGCCGTGGTATCCGGCGTGGGCACTGCCATCGGCCGCGCTCGCGCGGCGATCCTGGGTGTCGGTTCTCGTCGCGGTGCATGCGGCGTTCCTCGTCGCGGTCTACGAGCTTCCCCGCCGGGTGGCGCCGGGCACGGTGACGGCCTGGCTCGGGGGCATCCTCGTCGTGGGCGCGGCGTGCGTGGCCCTCTCCGGCTTCGTGTCATTGCTCGCGGCGCCGCGCACCGCAACGCGGCGGCGTTAGCCGGCCGGACCGATCAGGCGGTCGATCGCGTGCAGCGGTTCCCACGCGCCCGACTCCATGTTGCTGAGCACCGCCGCGGTGAGGCCCGACGCCGGGTAGTGGCACAACTCGCCGCTGGCGCCGACATTGATGCCTTCCTTCCAGTAGCAGCGAACGACGCCGTCGGCGCCGGTCTCGAACTCGAAACCGAAACCCATCTGATGTAGTCCTGAGCCGCGCTCGCGGTACCGCTCTCTCGGCACGAACATCGCGGCGGTCGACTCGGGCCCGAGCAGCCGGCCGCCGCGCAAGGAGGTGTGCAGGCGGATGAGGTCTTCGACGGTCGAGTGCGCGCCGCCGTCAGGCCCGCCGATCGGTGGGTACGAATAGATGTTGCGGCGCCACCCGGTGATGCGGCCGTCGTCGTCGGTGATCGGATCGGCGGCTTCGGCGACGTCGGGTTCGACCATGTCCATCCGGAAGAAGCCCGAACGATCCATGGCCGCGGGAGCGAACACGCGAGCTTCGACGTACTCGCGATACGGGAGTTGCGCGGCGCGCTCGATCATGAGGCCGAGGAGCACGTAACCGGCGTTGGAATATCGACACCCCTCGCCGGGTGCGAAGTTAGGCGGCTTGCCGGCGAAGTTCACCAGCGTGTGCTGGGTCTCGGTGAACGTATAGCTGGGTCGCTCGAGGAACAGGTCTTCGTACGACTCGCCGGCCTCCTCGTCGGCGTCGTCGGCGATACCGGACGTGTGGGTCAAGAGGTGGTACGGCGTGATCGCGGGGGAGAACCCGGCGTCCGACAGGCCGAGGTAGTCGACGACACTCGTATCGAGCGCGAAGGCTCCCGCCTCGATCTGTTGCAGGGTCGAGATCGCAGTGAACAGCTTGGTGATCGACGCGAGGTCGAAGCGGATGCGCGGTGAGCACGGGATCTGCCACGTTCGGCTCGCGACGCCGTACGACGCCTCGAACGCGACACCTCCGGCATCGTCGATGCGAACAACGCCGGAAAACTGATCCGATGCCGAGAGGTCGGTCAACTCGCGGTGCAATGCCTCGAAATCCATCCGCGCAGCCTAGGGAACACGGCCGTAGAACGCGCGCTCGACGACGGTGCGGGCGCGCCGGGTGACCCGGCGGTACTCGTCGCGCAGGCTCGTCTGCGGTTGGTGCACGAATCCGAGCATGCGGCCGAGCGGCTCGGCCCGGTCGCTGCCGACGGGGAGGGAGTCGCCGGCTGTGTTCGTCAGGAGGTGCAGCGCGTTTCGCGCGCGTTCGCACAGCCGGTACGCGTCGCGCAGGCTCGCCGCGTCGTCGGGGTCGAGCAGGCCGGCCGTCGCGAGCCGTTCGAGCGCGCCAACGGTCGAGGTCACGCGCAGATCCGGATGCGCCGCGCCGTGCACGAGCTGCTGCAGCTGCACGGTGAACTCGATGTCGGACAACGAGCCGCGGCCGAGCTTCAGGTGGAACTGGGGGTCGTCGCCGGGCCGGATCCGCTCCCGCTCGATGCGGGCCTTCATCCTCCTGATCTCCCGCACCTCGCTCTCGGGGAACGGGTCGCGATAGACGAACGGCGCCACGAGCTCGAGGAATCGCTCGGCGACCCCGGCGTCGCCCGCGACGTGGCGCGCTCGCAGCAACGACTGGAACTCCCACGTGAGCGCCCACCGTTCGTAGTAGCGCCCGTAGGCCCGCAGCGAGCGGGCAAGGGGACCCTGCTTTCCTTCCGGTCGCAGGTCCGCGTCGATACCGAACACGCGACCTTCCGCGGTCGTCGCGCCGAGGGCCTGGACGAGGTGCGTGGCGAGGCGCTCGGCCGCATCGAACTCACGGGGGCCGTCGCCGTCGTAGACGAACAGCAGGTCGATGTCAGACGCGTACGACAGCTCCTCGCCTCCGAGGCGTCCCAGCCCGATGACCGCGAACGGCAGCGACGGCTCGCGACGGTGGAGCGCGGCTTCGATGCACGCGTCGGCGACGTGGGCGAGCTCGCGCTGCGTCGTCTCGAGGTCGGCGAGGCCGAGCACGTCGCGCGCGCCGATCCTGAGCAGATGCCGGCGCTTGAACCGGCGGAGGCCGGCGCGGCGGGCGACCTCGTCGTCGCGCCAGACCAGCGCGTCGACGGCTTCGGTGGCGAGCTCGGTGCGCGCGTGCTCGCGCGCGAGCGCGTCTTCGTCGCCGAGTTGGGCGAGGAAGTCGGGTTGCCGATGGAGCGCGAGCCCGAGGAGCCGACTCGATCCGAGCACGCGGCACGCGCGCTCGGCGGCGATCGGCGTCTCGCGGAACGTGTGGGCGAGCGCCGCGGCGCGCGCGTCGCCTTCGGTGAGCCGCCGCAGTTGCAGGAGCCCGAGGTCGGGATCGGGTGCGTCGGAGAGCCAGCCGAGCACGACGGGCAGGAGCTGACGCATCACGCGTGAGTGCCGCGTGAGACCGGCGCTCAGCTCCTGCAGCGCGTCCCGGGTGCGCGCGACATCGGAGAAGCCGAACGCGCCGAGCCGTTCCTCGGCCGCCGCCGGTGACAGTGCTCCTGCACCGGAGAGCGTGTCGAGGATCGGGGCGAAGAACAGTTTCTCGTGGAGGCCGCGCACGAGGGCCTGCTGGGCCCGGTGGCGCTCGTCGAACTGCTGCAGGGCGGACTCGCCGCCGTGGTCGCGCAGGCCGAGCACACGCGCGAGGTGGGTGCGTGCTTCGTCGACCGCGGGAAGCGTGTGGGTCTGCTGCTCGTCGACCAATTGCAGGCGGTGTTCCACCGTGCGCAACCAGACGTACGAGTCGTGAAGTCGCTTCGCATCGTCGGTCGACACGTAGTCGCCTTCGGCGAGCACCGCGAGCGCGTCGAGTGTCGTCGGAGTGCGCACGCGCGGGTCGGTGCGACCGTGGACGAGCTGGAGGAGCTGCACCGAGAACTCGATGTCGCGGATGCCGCCGCGCCCCCGCTTCACCTCGCGTTCGTCGAGGCCGCGCCGGCGGAGCTCGGTTTCGCTGCGCGCCTTCATCGCACGGATCTCGCGGACGATGCCGGGCCGGGCGACGTCGGGGAAGACCCGTTCCTCGGCTTCGTTGACGAACCGTTCGCCGAGCGCGCGATCGCCGGCGACCGGGCGCGCCTTCAGCAGGGCCTGGAACTCCCACGCCTGGGCCCAGCGGTCCCAGTACGCGGTGTACCCGCCGAGCGCACGGCTGAGCGCGCCGGAGCGCCCCTCGGGACGAAGTCCGGCGTCGGAACGGAACACGATGCCTTCGGCCGTCTGGTCGCTCATCGTGTGCAGCACGGCCCGCGCCGCCCGTTCGGCTTCGCGACCCGGGCCTTCGTGCACGAACACGAGGTCGACGTCGCTCGAGTAGTTGAGCTCGCGTCCTCCGAGCTTGCCCATGCCGATGACGGCCATCGCGACCGTCGGCTCGGCGATCTCGAGCGCGGTGCCGAGGCAGGCCTGCGCGATCGCCGCGAGCTCGAGTCCGGTCGTTGCGAGCTCGGCCATGCCCAGCAGGTCGCGCGCGGCGATGCGCACGAGCGCGCGGCGCTTGCGCCGACGGAGCTCCGCCGCCGGATCAACGGCTCGGGGCACACCCGCCAGCAACGCGACGTAGTCAGCATCGGTCGCGGGCGGCGTGAGCGCGACGCGATCTCGAAGCAGCGCCGTCGCCGCCGGGTCCTGGATCAGCGCCACGAGCAGCGAGTTCGACGCGGCCGCGATCGCCACGACCGCGTCGAGCAGGATGCCGCCCGCCGCGAGGGCGTCGATCGTCTCCGGCTGCGCCTCGGCGAGACGATCGACCCCGGAGCGCGCGGCCGCGGAGTCGGCCGAGCGCTCGGTCGCGCTCCGGACCGCTGGCGAGTCGCTCACCGCCGCAGGCATGCTGCGAGTGTCGCATGGCCGCACTCACGAGCGGAGCGTCGGCTGTCGGCAAGTGCGGCCAATAAACTCGGGTTCATGACCAGGGTGCGGATCGCCGCCGCGCAGGTGAACACGGTCGTCGGTGACCTCGAGGGCAACGCGGCCCGCATCTTCGACGCCTACGAAGCCGCGGCCGCCGCGGGTGCCGACCTCGTGGTGTTTCCCGAGCTGACGATCACGGGCTACCCACCCGAAGACCTCCTGCTCCGTCCCGCGTTCATCGCGCAAGCGGCCGAGGCGCTCGACAAGCTCGCGGCGCGCACCGGTGCCACTGCGGCCATCGTTGGTTTCCCCGAAGCCGGACGCGACCTCTCGAACGCGGCAGCCGTGCTCGCGCACGGTCGCGTGCACGGCGTATACCGGAAGCACCTCCTGCCCAACTACGCGGTGTTCGACGAGCAGCGGTACTTCGTGCCCGGCGATGAGTACGGCCCGCTGTTCGTGATCGCCGGGGTGCGCGTCTCGGTCTCCATCTGCGAGGACGCGTGGAGCCCGACCGGGCCGATCGCGAACCAGGCCGCGGGCGGCGCGGAGCTCGCCGTCAATCTCAATGCGTCGCCGTACTACGCGGGGCGTCTCCACGAGCGCGAGACGATGCTCGCGACCCGGGCCGCCGATGCGTCGGTGCCGGTCGTGTACGCGAATCTCGTCGGTGGCCAGGACGAGCTCGTCTTCGACGGCGGCTCCCTCGTCGTCGACGCGTCGGGTGAGCTCGTTGCCCGCGCGAAGCAGTTCGAGGAAGACCTCCTCGTCGTCGATCTCGACGTGCGCGCCACGTTCCGGAAACGCATGCTCGATCCGCGCGGCCGCGGGCGGGCCAAGGCGCTTCCCGAGGTGCTGATCTCCGAAGCGCACATCGGGGCGCCGGTCGGCTCCGATCGCGCTGCACTGCGGATCGAGCCGGTCTTCACACCCGTGCGCGAGGTCTACGAGGCCCTCGTCCTCGGGACCCGCGACTACGTGCGCAAGAACGGCTTCTCCGACGTGCACATCGGGCTCTCCGGCGGGGTCGACTCCGCGATCGTTGCGATGATCGCGGCCGATGCGCTCGGTGCGGAACATGTCACCGGTGTGCTCATGCCGTCGCGTTTCTCGAGTGATCACAGCGTCTCCGATGCGGAAGCGATTGCGGCCAATCTCGGGATCGCGACGTTGACCGTGCCGATCGAGCCCGCGCACGCGGCGTTCGAGGCGATGCTCAGCGACGTGCTCGCGACGGCGCCCCCCGGTCTCGCGGAGGAGAACGTGCAGTCGCGCATCCGCGGCAACGCGTTGATGACGATCTCCAACAAGCTCGGTTCCCTGGTGCTCACCACGGGCAACAAGAGCGAGATGGCGACTGGCTACGCGACGCTCTACGGCGACATGGTCGGTGGCTTCGCGGTGATCAAGGACGTTCCGAAGACGCTCGTCTACGCGTTGTGTGCCGAGCGCAACGAGCGCGCCGGTCGCGAGCTCATCCCGGTGAACGTGCTCACGAAGCCGCCGAGCGCGGAGCTGCGCCCCGATCAGAAAGACACTGATTCGCTCCCCGACTACGACGCGCTCGATCCGATCCTCGAGGGCTACGTCGAAGGTGACCTCGCGGTCACCGACCTCATCGACCAGGGTCTCGACGCCGCGGTCGTCCGTCGCATCACCGCGCTGGTGGATCGCAACGAGTACAAGCGTCGTCAGGCGCCGCCCGGCGTCCGGGTGTCGCCCAAGGCGTTCGGGAAGGATCGGCGGCTGCCGATCACCAATCGCTGGCCGGGTTGATGCCCCGAACCACGCCGTAGCCGTGGCAACGCGCGCCCCCGCCGCGTGGGAGACGCGCCGACCGCTGCTACCCGAGCTCGCGTTGATCTCGGCGACGATCGCGTACGGCTCGACGTTCAAGCTCGTGCAGAACGCGCTCGTCGACGTCACGCCGGTCGGCTACATGCTCCTACGGTTCGGTGTCGCCGCGATCGTGCTCGCGCCCTTCGCGCTGCGCAATCACATGGTCGCGTCCGCATCTGCTTCACCGTCTGGTTCCGACCTCGTCATTCCGGTTGCGGCCGCTCCGGAGGGGTGTGGGAGTCTGCTGCGCGCGGGGATCGTGTTCGGTGTAATCGGTTGGGTGGGCTACTGGTTCCAGAACACGGGGCTGCAGCACACGACGACGTCGGATTCCGCGTTCATCACGGGCCTGTTCGTCGTGTTCACGCCGGTGATCGAGACGGTCGCGCGCCGCCGGCTCCCCGCACGGTTGGTGATCGCCGCCGTCGCGATGGCCGCGGCCGGTTGAAGGTCTCGGCCACGTGAGTGGCCGGGTCTGGTTGGCGGTCCTGGTGACCGGGGTCCTCTGCTCCGCCGTGGCCTTCACCCTCCAGCTCTGGGGGCAGCGGCGCATCGAGCCGGCCCGCGCGGCGGTGATCCTGCTGTTCGAGCCGGTCGTGGCCGGCTTCGTGGGGTTCGCGGTCGGGGAGCGTCTGGGCGTGAAGGGCTACCTCGGCGCCGCGGTGATCCTGGCCAGCATCCTGGTGGCCGAGGCTCCGGCGTGGGTCTTGACCGTACGGTCAAGCAATGGAGAGACTGGCGGCCGGGTGCCGATGACGGGAGAGCAGAAGGTATGAGTATCCAGGTCGCAGCCGCATGAGCACCGCGAGAGCGCCGTTCGCGCCGTGGGATCGCCGCGAGCTGCCGGGACTGTTTCCCGTCGAGGACTCGGCCCGCCGGGTCGGTAACTACAAGTGGACCGAGATGCGCCTGTTCGAGGTGCTCGGCGGCTGGGTCGCCACCGTGCCCGAGCTCGACGTGAAGCTCGTGCTCGGTCGCCACACCTATCACCACGCGTGGCACGCGGAGCTGTGGCACAAGCGGTTGCCCGAGCTTCGGGAGATGAACCCGGATCGCATGACCGTCCCGCCGAACGACGCGTTCGTGACGTTCATGGATGCCGTGCGCGAGCCCGAGGCGGCCGACGAGACGATCGAGAAGCTCGTCGGCGTCTACCGCGTGCTCATCCCGCGCAAGATCGCCGCGTACACGTATCACCTCAACGGCACGAGCCCGATCACCGACGCTCCGACGATCCGTTCGTTGAAGTTCGCGCTCCAGGATGAGTTCGAGGACTGGCGCGACGGCGAGATGTTGCTCCAGTCGCTGATCGATACACCCGAGAAGGTGGAGCGGGCGATCCGGCGTCAGGCCGAGCTCGAGAACCTGGTGCTGGCCTCGGGTGGCATCTCAGGCCCGGGTAGCCTGGGCGAAACGGCCGCTCGAACAGAAGTGGAGAACGGCTCATGAAGAAGATGCTCCCCGAAGCCGAGTTGGCCCGCGACGAGCGTTTCGTCCGCAGCCGCATCGAGGACGCCTTCCTCGACCCGCGCGGTGCGCGCCTCGCCGACCGTTACACCGGTCCCGCGAAGATGGCCGCCGACCGCCCGGCCGCAGCCGAGCGCTCGCGCTCGCTGATGCACGGCATCTTCGTCGGTGAGATCCAGGCCCTCGAAGGCGCCGGCCGCACGTGCTTCGACTTCGACGACGACGAGGCACCCTTCCAGCTCAAGCTCGACATGGCCCGCCAGTGCTGGGACGAATCGCGGCACTGTGAGATCTCGATCAAGCTCGGCGAGCACATGGGCAGCGAGATCGGCGAGTACGGCGAGTCGACCTTCCTCTACGCCGCGGCCTGCAACCCCGACCCCGTGCTGCGCCTCACCGGTGTGAACCGCGCGCTCGAAGGCCTCGCCATCGACGTGTTCAACTCGATGAAGGAGTTCGGAGAGTCGTCGTCCGATCCGATCCTCACGTTCTGCGAGGACTGGATGCTCGCCGACGAGGTCACCCACGTGAAGATGGGATCCGACTGGCTGCGCCGCCTCACCGAGAAGGACCCGGAGCGGCGTGAGCGCGCGCTCGAGTTCCAGCGCACCGTCGACAAGATCTTCAGCCTCGGTGGCTTCCGCGGCGAGAGCGAAGAGAACCCGATCCAGCTCGCGCGGCGCTTCCGCGAGCTCGCCGGGTTCACCGATGGCGAAGTCGACGAGATCGCCGAGATCGCGCGTCAGGCCCAGGCCGAGGCGGAAGCGATGTCGCAGGCGGCGCAGGCCGCGGGCTGAGAATGGGTCGCGTCACCATCACGCCCGATGCGTTCACGGTCGTCCCGTACGAGGTCCCGGTCATCTCGGATTTGCTCGAAGAGGCCGCGGCGCTCATCGGGTTCCCGACCGATGTCGCGATCGACCTCGAGGTCGACGAGGATCTCCCGCACCCGCTCGTATACACCACCTCCGACATCGTCGACGGCCGCGCGGTGTTGTGGATGTCGGGCGGAAACTTCGAGAGCACGCATCGCAACCGCGAGTTCTCCGTGCCGTTTGCGCGCCGCGAGCTCACGCAGGTGCTGCTGCGCGCGAACGACCGGCTCGCCGACGGGTTCGCGTCCGCGCCGCCCGACTCCGATCTCTCGCTCGCCGAGCGCGCGGCCTGGGACACCTGGACGCACGGGCGCGTCGGACGGCTCGGCATCGACGTCCGGCCCGACCGCATGCGCTACGACTTCCGATTGCAGCACGGCTTCACCGACGCCGCCGACTCCGCGTTCGACCGGCTCTGGGACGCGCAGACCTTGAGCTGGGACGGACTGCGCGAGATCTGCAAGGAGACCGGTGCGGCTGATCGCCCGATCTCGAAGGTCCCGACCGATCTCCTGAGGCGCAAGTAGCGCACCGTCCATGACTGCCGGCGACCTCGAGCAGTTGGTCGCCGACGTCGTGCGCGAGCGTCACTGCCCGGGCGCGGTCGTTGCCGTCTCGACCGGGGGCAACCTGCGCACGATCCTCGGCGGAACGGCCGCCGATGCCGGCACGTGGTTCGAGATCGGATCGGTCACCAAGTTGCTCGTCGCGACGCTCGTGCTGCAACACGTCGCGCGCGGCGACATCGCGCTCGACGATCCGGTGCGCGCGCACGTACCCGAGTTCCGACTCGCCGATGCCGCCGCGACGAGTCTTGTCACCATCCGGCACTTGCTCACCCACGCAAGCGGCATCGACACGGCCGACGACTTCACCGACACCGGTTCCGACGACGACTGCGTGCGCCGCTATGTCGAAGAAGCCGTTGCCGGCTCGGGTCTGGTTCATCCGGTCGGTGCACGTTGGTCGTACAACAACGCGGGGTACGTCGTTCTCGGCCGGCTGGTGGAGTTGCTCGACGGCCGGCCGTGGGATGTCGCCCTCGAGGAACGCATCCTCCGCCCTTGCGGGATGGACGCGGCGAACCGGCGGCTGGCCGGGGGCCGCGAGGTCGCGGTCGGCCATCACGTCGACCCGGTGACGGGCGCGGTCGAGAGCATGACGAAGGTGATGCCCGCGTCCCTCGGCCCGGCCGGCAACGTCGTCGCGACCGCGGAGGCACTCACGCGATTCGCCGACAATCTGTTCGGCGATGACGGCGGGATCCTGCCCGCGCCGCTCGTCGCGGAGATGATGACACCGCAGATTGTGGTTCGGGATACGAGTCAGGGCCTGGGTTGGGTCCTTCCTGATGCGCCGGTACCGGTCGCGGGGCACGGCGGCGCGACGATCGGCTTCACCGCGTTTCTGGGTGCGATCCCTTCCGCGCACAGCTCGATCGCGGTCGTGGCCAACGGCCCGGCCGCCGGCGCGATCGCGGTGGCCGTGTTCGCGCATCTCTCGGGAAGATCGGTCGCGCTGCCGGTGGTCTCGACACAACCGCTCGACGTCGACGCGGCGAGGCTCGTCACCGGTCGGTACGCGCGCCGGCATGTCGTGCAGGACGTCGAGCTTGCCGGTGAACGACTCGTCGCGCGCACCACGTTCCTCGGACCGGCGGGCGCGCTGTTTCCGCAGCCGCCGGAGTCGGAGCTGGAATCGATCGGCGGACTGTCGTTCGTGAGCCGCCACCCGTTCGCGCCCGATCCGCAGCACTGGGACTTCGAAGACCTCGACCGCGCGGGTCGGCCGGTGCGCCTCTTCACCCAACGAATCCAGGTCCGGACGACGTGATGACTCAGATGCGCGCCATGATCTGGGATGCGGCGCGCTCGCCGGAGCGGATCGCGCCTTCCATGTAGCCCTGGAAGTTGAACTCGGTGTGCTCGCCGCAGAAGAAGCGGTTGCCTTCTCGAGCGGCCTCGTAGCCGCCGAAGTCGGTGTACTGACCCACCTTGTAATACGAGTACGCACCGCGGTGCCACGGGTCGAGCGCCCACGCGTCGCGGTAGGCGAGACCGGAGTACGCAGCGGTCATCCCGGGAAAGAGCGGCTCGATGCCGTTCAGGAAGCGGGTCACCTCGCCCGCGGGAGCGACGCCGTGATCGGCTCCCGACCCGGGCACCCCGGCACGTCCGCCGACGTATCCGATCGAGATCGAGTGGGTTCCCGCTTGACCGACCGACTCGTCCCACGCCTCCTGGAACCCGTCGGGTGCCGAGTACGCGCCGCCGCTGCGGCCGTCGGCCCGCCACGGGTTGCCCGCGACCTGCACGTGCAACTTCAAGTTGGTGCCCAAACCCTGCGTGTCGATCGCGCGCCGTTTGAGGGCCGACAGGGTGAGGCGCGAAAGGTCGAGCGTGCGCAGGATCTTGAACGGGAGCGCGAAGACGACCATGTCGGCCACGACGTCGAAGGTGTGCTGGCCGCGTCGGAGTGTGAGCACGGTTGCGCCCGCGGTTCCGTCGCGCGCGGCGAGCATCTCGACACCCGCCTCGATCGTGCCGGCCGGGAGCTCGTCGACCATGTGCGAGATCACGAGATCGTTGCCGCCGACGATCTGCCACTTCTCGTTGGTTCCGTCGAGCGGGAACGGTGCCGTTCTCGGCGCGTCACTGAGCAGGTAGACGAGGTTGAGCGCGGAGGTGTCTTCGGGCGGCCCGCCGTACTCGCTCAAGACGTTCGTGAGCATGAGCTTGCCAAAGCGGCTGCCGGTACCGCCCGGGATGTTCTGCTCGATCCAATCGGACACCGACAGGTTGTCGAGGGCGATACCCGCGTCGGTGTGGCGGTTCCACCGCTGCGGCCACGGTGCGCTCCGCGCCGCGCGGTGAAACGCCGGATAGGCACCGGCCCAGTCGTCGACGATCTCGGAGCGCGGATAGAAGGCGCCGTCGACGAAGAAGGTGTCGGGGTAGCCGCGCACCGATCCGCCGTCGACGTTGTCGAGCGTGAGATCGAACCGTCGAGCCAACGCGCGCATGTGCGTGTGCTCGCTCGAGACGAAGCCGCCGCCGTGCTCGCCGATCTGGCCGTCGGCGAAGAAGTTGCGCAACGTCCACATGCGACCGCCGATGCGGTCGGCGCCTTCGTAGACCTGCGACCGGATGCCCCGGTCCCACAGCGCGTGTGCGCAGCGCGTGCCCGCGCCGCCGGCACCGATGATGACGATCCGAGGAACGTCGTGCCCCGCGGTACTTGCGCCGGCGCGCGGCAGGCGGCGGGTGACACCCGACAACGCCAGGGCCGCGCCGCCGACCGCAGTTCCCGCGAGCACCGCGCGTCGTGAGAGCCGCCGACCGTCGGCGCGGGGGTCGTCGAGCGCCCCGTCGAGGATCTCGTCGACGGGAGCCCCGGTTCGTTGCGAGGCCGCGTGGGCACGGGAGATCCGTTGCAGCGTTGCGGTCATCCGTGTCCGCGGTGTGCGCATCGTGCGTTCCTCTTCAGCGAAGGTCGTGGGCGCTGATCGTGTCGTAGAGGTCGACCTCCGGGCGCGCCGAGAGGTGGGCGACCGCCGCGGCCGCCATCTCGGCCATCTCTGCAGAGTCGAGGTGCTCCCGGGCCGCCGCCGACGATTCCCACTTCTCGACCAGGAGCAGTCGGCCGGGCACCGTGGCCGAGGCCAGCAGGTCGATGTTCACGACGGCCGGGGTCTGGCGGGTCACCACGACGTAGCGGGCGAGGGCCGCCATGAGGGGCTCCTCGGATCCGGCAACGGGGTCGAATCGGGCCGTCAGGACCGCGAGCTCCGATTCTTCGGGCATAATGGAGGGCCCTGCCTACGGGACGAGTCGAAGGCCGAGTCGGTCGCCGGTGCTCAGGAATGCGTACGGCGATCCTGCGGTTTGCACTCGAAGTCCGCTTGACTCGGCCCGTATCCTACAGGGACACCGAGCGTCGTTGACGGGAGCATCGAGCGCGAAAGTCGCCCGAAGTCCTGCAACTCCCCGTTTTCGACCCAAACCGTCCGAGTTCCGACCAAAAGGATTGCTTCGTTGGCGAAGGAGCGAGTAGAACGCGACGAGGAAGACCTCGTCCGGCTGTACCTGACCGACATCGGCCAGTACCAGTTGCTGAACAAGGAACTCGAGGTCCAGCTCGCGCAGCAGATCGAGAACGGCAACGCGGCGCGCGAGTCGTTGACGACGGCCAAGGGATTGACCCCCGCCAAGAAGCGCGAGCTGCGCCGGGTGGCGAGGGAGGGTGACGAGGCTCAGCGCCGGTTCATCCAGTCGAACCTGCGACTCGTCGTGTCGATCGCGAAGAAGTACCAGGCGTCGGGGCTTCCCCTGCTCGACCTGATCCAGGAGGGCAACCTCGGCCTGATGCATGCGGTCGAGAAGTTCGACTGGCGCAAGGGATTCAAGTTCTCGACGTACGCAACGTGGTGGATTCGCCAGGCGATCACCCGCGGCATCGCGAACACCGGCCGCACGATCCGTCTGCCGGTCCACGCGGGCGACACGCTCGCACGGTTGCAGAAGGCCCGTTCGCGCTTGGAGCTCAAGCTCGGCCGGCCCGCGACGCTCTCGGAGCTCTCGGCCGAGGTCGAGATGCCCGAGGACAAGGTCACCGAGGCGTTGCGCTTCGCGGCCGAGCCGCTGTCACTGTCGGAGCCGCTGCGCGAGGACGGCGATGCGGAGCTGGGCGACATCGTCGAGGACCGTTCGGCGGAGTCTCCGTTCGAGGTCGCGGCAACGGCGTTGCTGCCGGCCGAGATCGAGAAGCTGCTGGCCCCGCTCGACGAGCGTGAGCGTCAGATCCTGGCCTTGCGCTTCGGCCTCGACCGGGGAGAGCCGCGGACCCTCGAAGAGGTGGGCGAGTACTTCAACCTCACTCGTGAGCGCATCCGTCAGATCGAGGCGAGGGCGATGTCGAAGCTTCGCCACCCCTCGGCCGACACCGGCGCACGCGACCTGCTCGCCGTCTGAGCCGACGCGTCAGGGAGTTCGAGCACACAATCGTGGGGGG
>JBBSEC010000018.1:0-50854 GCA_038240075.1 Acidimicrobiia bacterium | reverse complement strand
GCCGACTTGCCGATATTGCGACGGAAACGAACCGCGCGCACCTGCTCGTGGTCACGCGCGAGATCCGACGCGACGCGCCGGGTGCCGTCGTTGCTGCCGTCGTCGACGATGATGATCTCGAACTTCAGCCCGGCGGTGCCGAGCTGCTCCATGATCTCGTCGACCACGTCGGGCAGGTTCTCGGCCTCGTTGTACGACGGCAGGATCACCGAGATGCCCTGGACCGACGTCACGCACGGAAGGGTAGGCGGTTACAGGCCGGGGAGCTGGACCGAGCGCAGCTGCGCGGGGGTCAGAAGATGGACCTGGAGCTGCTCGTCGCCGCCGATCGTGGTCTGATCCGCCGGGAGCTCGAGCAGCCGTCGCGCCGTGGCCCGGTCGGTCGCGGGCGCGCTGATCATTCCGTCGACGACGAGCGCGAGCACCGTCGGCTGTTCCAGCACCGCGCGCGGATCAGTGGAGAGTCCGTCGAGCAGATCGTGAACGAACGTGCGCGCCGCCGCGGCGTACCTCCGCTCGATGCGCGCCCGTGCGTCGGGAGTCAGCACGATCTTCCCGGCGCGCACGTCGGCCGCCAGCTCGTCGAGCAGTCGGGAGCGTTCCGCGGAGAACAGCTGCGTCGTCACCAATGTGCCGGGCTCCGGGTCGAGCTTCCGCGCCGCGCTCGAGATGACGAGCGCGGAGGGCTCGGAGTCGGGGCGGTACACCCGCGCGTTCCCGTAGGTCGCAGCGAGGGACGCCGGCGTCTCGACCGGCACGCCGGCCTCGATGAGGCGGAGGATGACGTACGGGCCGACCGAGATGCCCGCGGCGTAGCCGTAGGTGACGACGACGACCGGATGGTGGTGGTCGACGCGCGCGAGCACGGCGGCACCGACGCGCTTCTCCAGCGCGAACCCGGGCGCTTCGCGGTTGTGATCGTCGCGACCGCTGACGAACACGGTCGTCGTCGCGATCAGCGCGGCGATGATGAGCAGCGCCGGTGCCGCGAAGTGCCGCGCGCGTCGTAGCGGTGTGCGTCCGGCCAGGAACGCCAGGCCGATCCCGATCGTCGTCCAGGTCAGGAACGCGGCTGCCCACGTCCACCGGTAGAGGTTCACCCGGAACGATTCGAGGCTCGCCGGAACGTTTCCGCCGTTGATCACACCCGCCGCCAGCAATACCAACGTGACGACGGCGAGCCGCGAGAGCGCGCGCGAACGCGAGCGCGCCAACCACGCGACGGCAACCAGCGCGGCGACGATGACGAACCCGATCGCGTCCATCGACGCGGAGCTGCGGGGCAGGAAGAAGTAGCCGACCGTGTCGGTCCGGCCGAGCACGGTCGGAGGCGTGATCGCGTGCAGGGCCTGGTAGACGCCTGAATGGAAGCCCAACGTCGGCCGCGAGTTGTCGCGCGCGAACTTGACGATCTCGGTGAGGTTGCCGGGATGATGCTTGATCTCGTCGACGAAGACCGGTATCCAGCAGGCCACAGCCACGGCGAAGGCGACGAGCGTCCACGTCACGGTGGTCCGGGCGATCGTCGTGTCGCCGCGACGCGCGCGCGCCACGATCTGCACCGCGAGCCCGACGGCGACGGCAACCGTCATCACCACAACGACCAGGCCCGCGGCGAGGTGCTGTTGCGCGGCGTAGCTCGCCACCACCCCCGCGAGCGGAAGCAACCGGAGGTCGCCGTCGATGAGCGCCCACGCCAACACCGCGGTGCACAGCAGCGCGTACATCGTCATGTTGGAGCTGAGCGTGTCGGTGAGCACCGCGGTTCCGCCCGACCAGAACACCGCGAGCAGCATCACGCCGGCCCACACCATCGCGGTCAGTCCGAGCCGGCGGAAGAACGCCCAGAGCACGACGAGCCCGAACGCGGCGTTGATCGCGGCCGCAGTGAGCAACGGGCCGACCGACAGACCGAAGACCCGCAGTGGCACGGCCATCACGTAGAACTCGAATGGCCCGGGATGGTTGGTCGAGATCTTGTCGCCGTACAACCTCGAGGTCGACGGCAGGCCGGTCAGCGGCGGGTGGCGGGTGAAGACGTCGTGCGCGCGTGTCGCGATGTTCGCCTCGTCACCGCTCGGCACCCAGCCGTCGTGCAGCGCGCGCACGAGCGCGACCACGAACGGCACGAGCACCGCGACGAGCAGTCCGATCGCAAGCCATCGGTCGCGGCCGCGGAGGTCGCGGAGGCGAAACCGCGCGTGGGCCCACCCGTCGTCGCGCCGAGCTTCGTCGTCCGTGGCGTCGTCAGTATCGCCAACTACGTCCTCAGTAGTGGCGGTGGCCGCTTCAGGCAACGAAGTACTTGGCCTCGGGATGCGAGACGATGATCGCCGAGGTGCTCTGCTCCGGAACCAGGTGGAACTCCTCGGTGAGCGACACGCCGATGCGGTCCATCTCGAGCAGCTCCTCGAGCTTCGCCTGATCGTCGAGGTCGGGGCAGGCCGGGTAGCCCCACGAGTAGCGCGAGCCTCGGTACTGCTGGCGGAACAGCCCCGCGATCGTCGGCCCGTCCTCGTCGGCGAAGCCCCACTCCTCGCGGATCCGGCGGTGCCAGTACTCGGCGAGCGCTTCGGTCATCTCGACCGATACGCCGTGCAGGAGCAGGTAGTCCTGGTACTTGTCGGCCTGGAAGAGCTCCTGCTCGCGTTCGCTGGCGCGCGTGCCCATCGTGACCACGTGGAAGGCCGCGTAGTCGGGCTCGCCGGAGACGGCGGGCCGGAAGAAGTCGGAGATGCAGAGGAACCGCTCGCCGCGCTGACGGGGGAACGAGAACCGCAGCCACTCCTGGGTGCGATCGTCGTCCTTCCACACCACGAGATCGTTGCCCTCGCTGTTGACGGCGAAGTACCCCCATGCCGCGGCGGGGTTCAGCAGCCCTTGGGCCTTCGCGGTCTCGAGCTGGTCGCGCAGCACCGGCCGCAGTCGCTCACGAAAGTCGTCGTCGCTCTCGCCCTTGGCCTTGTCGGGGCGGAACTGCCACTGGCCGCGGAAGAGCGCGGTCTCGTTCACGTAGCCGGCGATGTCGTCGAGGGAGATGCCTTTGGCGACGCGTGAGCCCACGAACGGGGGCGTGAAGATGCGGCTGTCGGTGGCGACGTCGGAACGCGCGGGGATCTCGATGTTCGCGTCGACCGGGGCTTCCTCGTGGCGACGGGTGGTCACAGTGCGCTCGGCCGGCACCGTCCCGAAGTCGGGGTCGAGGTTGCCGCTGCGCTTGCCCTCCATGAGCGTCTCGATCGTGCGCAGGCCTTCGAACGCATCCTTGCCGTAGAAGACGCGACCGTTGTACACGTTGCGCAGATCGTGCTCGACGTAGTTGCGGGTGAGCGCGGCGCCGCCGAGCAGCACCGGGATGCGCTCGAGGCCCCGTTCGTTCATCTCGACGAGGTTCTCGCGCATGATGAGCGTGCTCTTCACGAGCAGGCCGCTCATGCCGATCGCGTCGGCGTTCATGTTCACCGCGGCGTCGACGAGGTCGTGGATCGGCACCTTGATGCCGAGGTTGTGCACGGTGTAGCCGTTGTTCGACAGGATGATGTCGACGAGGTTCTTGCCGATGTCGTGCACGTCGCCCTTGACGGTGCCGAGCACGATCGTGCCCTTGCCTTCGCCGTCGACGCGTTCCATGTGCGGCTCGAGGTACGCAACCGACGTCTTCATGGTCTCCGCGCTCTGGAGCACGAACGGGAGCTGCATCTCGCCTCTGCCGAAGAGCTCACCGACGACCTTCATCCCGCTCAGCAGGACGTCGTTCACGATGCCGAGCGCGTCCATCGTCTGCAGCTGCTCTTCGAGATCGGCTTCGATGCCGTCGCGCTCGCCGTCGATGATGCGGTGCTTGAGTCGTTCGGCAACCGGCCAGCCGGAACGGTCTTCGCGCTCGACCGCGCTCGCGTCGACGTTCTCGAACAGCGTCATGAACTCTTGCAGCGGGTCGTAGCCGTCGCGGCGACGGTCGTAGATGAGATCGAGCGCAACCTCGCGCGCGTGCTCGTCGATCTTGTGCATCGCCATGATGCGCGCCGCATGGACGATCGCGGCGTCGAGCCCGGCTTCGCGGCACTCGTGCAGGAACACGCTGTTGAGCACGTGGCGAGCCGCGGGCTTGAGCCCGAACGACACGTTGGAGAGCCCGAGAATCGTTGATGCGCCCGGAAGCTCGGCCTTGATGCGGCGGATGGCCTCGATGGTCTCCATGCCGTCGCGCCGGAGATCCTCGGTGCCGGCGCTCAGGGGGAACGTGAGGGCATCGAAGATGAGGTCGCTGCCGTCGATGCCGTACTTCTCGGTCGCGATGTCGTAGATGCGGTGCGCGACACGGAGCTTCCAGTCGGCGTCGCGGGCCTGACCCTCTTCGTCGATCGTGAGGCAGATCACGGCCGCGCCGTACTCCCGGGCCAGCGAGAGCACGCGGTCCATGCGCTTGCCTTCGCCCTCGCCCTCTTCGAGGTTGGCCGAGTTGAGCAGCGCCTTGCCGCCGTGGTGCCGAAGACCGGCTTCGAGCACCGCCGGTTCGGTCGAGTCGAACACGAGCGGGAGCGAGGCCTGGGTGGCGAAGCGCTTCGCGATCTCGTCCATGTCGTCGGCGCCGTCGCGCCCGACGTAGTCGACGCACACGTCGAGCACGTGCGCGCCTTCCTTCACCTGCTCGCGTGCCATCTGCACACACGTGTCGAAGTCGCCTTCGAGCATCGCGTCGCGGAACTTCCGGGAGCCGTTCGCGTTCGTGCGCTCGCCGACGGCGAGGTACGCGAGTTCCTGGTGAAACGGCACGTGGCTGTAGATCGACGAGCAACCCGGTTCGTGCTCGGGGTTGCGGGCCACCGGCGCGCGGTCGTTGCCGATGCGGTCGACCACGGCCTTCAGGTGCTCCGGCGTGGTGCCGCAGCAACCGCCGACGATGTTCACGCCGAACTCGGAGACGAAGCGCTCGTGCGCGTCGGCGAGCTGACTCGGCGTGAGGTCGTAGTGGGTGTGGCCGTCGACGATCGAGGGCAGCCCCGCGTTGGGAAGGCACGAGAGGTAGGTCCGCGCGTGCTGCGAGAGATGCCGCAGGTGCTCGGTCATCTCGCCGGGCCCGGTTGCGCAGTTCATGCCGATCACGTCGGGCTTCATGGCCTCGAGCGCGGTGAGCGCGGCGCCGATCTCGGAGCCGACGAGCATCCGGCCCGTCGTCTCCACCGTGACCTGCACCATGATCGGGACCGTGCGGCCCTCGGCGGCCATCGCGCGCCGGCAGGCGATCATCGCGGCCTTGCCCTGGAGCAGGTCCATCACCGTCTCGATGAGGAAGACGTCGGTGCCGCCGGCGAGGAGGCCACGCGCCTGCACCTCGTAGGAGTCACGCAGCGTCGCGAAGTCGATGTGGCCGAGCGACGGGAGCTTGGTGCCCGGTCCGATCGAGCCAATGACGAACCGGGGCCGGGACGGGGTCGCGAAGCCGCTCGCGACCTCGCGGGCGATCTGGGCGGCCTTGAGGTTGATGTCGTACGCCTGGTCGGCGATGTCGTATTCGTTGAGGACGAGCGAGAAGGCGCCGAAGGTGGCGGTCTCGACCGCGTCGCTCCCGACCTCGAAGAACTGGCGGTGCATCTCGGCGACCTCGTCGGGCCGGGTGAGCACGAGGTTCTCGTTGCAGCCCTCGAGCGCAGCCCCTCCGAAGTCGTCGGGGCCGAGGTCGCGGCCCTGCACCCAGGTGCCGAAGGCACCGTCGAAGATCAGGACCCGCGTGCTCAGGGTCTCGAGGAAGTCAGCCACCGCCCCAGGATACGGGGCCAACGGCTCGAGGGCCCATGCGTAAACTCGCCGGCGTTGTGAAGGTCTACACGCGCACCGGTGATGACGGGTCCACAGGTCTGTTCCACGGCGGCCGTGTCGGCAAGGCGACGAGCGGTCCGTCGGCGTACGGAACCGTCGACGAGGCCGTCAGCGCGCTGGGGGTCGCCCGGGCGCTGAGCGAGCGCGGCTCCGAGCTGAACGACCTTCTCATCCGGCTCCAGCGGGAGCTGTTCGTCGCCGGTGCCGAGCTCGCCACGGCTCCCGACCGCCGCCACCTGCTCGAACCGGGCGTCTCGCGCGTGACCCCGGAGATGGTCGCGGCGCTCGAGCCTGTCATCGACGACATCACCGAGCGCTTCGAAGCGCCGCGCGAGTTCGTCCTGCCCGGCGAGAACCCCTCGGCCGCGGCCCTCGACGTCGCGCGCACGGTCGTGCGGCGCGCCGAGCGCGAAGCCGTGGGCGCGACCGGCGAGGGCTGGCTCGAGACCGAGAGCTCGGTCGTGCCCTACCTGAACCGGCTCGCCGATCTCGTCTACACCCTCGCGCGCTGGCAGGAGGGCCAGTTCCGAGCGGTGCGCGAATGACCGCACAAGTGAACTCCAGTCCGCACACCTCACTGCTGAGGAGCACCGTCATGCCGAAGAGCAAGCTGTGACCGTTAAGTTCTCGCTGGTTTCCGGATCACCCCAATCGGTGCGTGCCGACCTGCTCGTCGTGCCCGTGTTCGCGGAGCGTGAGCTCGGGCCCGGTGCCGAGGAGGTCGACGCGGCCGTCGGTGGCGGCCTGCGCGACTTCATGGCCGAGACCGGTTTCGAGGGCAAGCCCGGCGAGACCCTCGCGATCCCCACCAACGGCGCGCTGGGTGCGCGCGCGGCGATCCTCGTCGGCATGGGCGCGCGAGACGAGCTCACCACCGACGGTCTGCGACGCGCCGGGGCCGCGCTCGCGCGGCGCGGCTCGAAGGTGCAGAGCATCGCCACCACGCTGCTCGACGCCGCGCCCGAGTCGATCGAGCGTCCCGTGGCCGCGCAGGCGCTCGTCGAGGGAGTCGCGCTGGGCGGCTACAAGTTCCTCCGCTACAAGGGCGAGGGGAAGCCGTCGAAGCTCGAGTCGGTGAAGCTCATCGGTCGCGGTGGCGCGCACATTCGCTCGGCCGTCGACCGCGGCGCGCGCGTTGCGGAGGCCGTCAGCTGGGCGCGCGACATCGTGAACGAGCCGGCCGAGGCGAAGTCGCCCGAGGCCATCGCCGCACTCGCGAAGAAGCTCGCGACCGCGAACGGTGTGAAGGTGCAGGTGCTGTCGGGCGCACAGCTCGAGCGGGCCCGGCTCGGCGGCGTGATCGGCGTCGGCAAGGGCTCGGAGCGCCCGCCCCGCTTCGTGAAGCTCAGCTACGAGCCCGCGGGGGCCAAGGGCACGATCGCCTTCGTCGGCAAGGGCGTGGTGTTCGATTCCGGCGGCCTCTCGCTGAAGACCGGCGCGGGCATGGAGACGATGAAGACCGACATGGGCGGCGGCGCCGCCGTCATTGCCGCCATGTGCGCGCTGCGCGACCTCGGCGTCAAGACCAAGGTCGTCGGCTACGTGCCGTTCGTCGAGAACATGCCGAGCGGCTCCGCGATCCGGCCCGGCGACGTGCTCACCATGCGCAACGGGAAGACCGTCGAGGTGCTCAACACCGACGCCGAGGGCCGCCTCATCCTCGCCGACGCGCTGTCGCTCGCGGCCGAGGACAAGCCCGACGCGGTGATCGACCTCGCCACGCTCACGGGCGCATGTGTCGTCGCGCTCGGCGAGGGCGTGGCCGGGCTGATGGGCACGAACGACTCGTGGAGCAAGCAGGTGCAGGCCGCGGCCGACGCCGTGGGCGAGTCGGTGTGGCCGCTGCCGCTGCCGGAGAAATACCGCAAGATGCTCGACTCCGAAGTCGCCGACATGAAGAACATCTCGCACGGCGGCTACGGCGGCGCGCTGACGGCAGGCCTGTTCCTCAAGGAGTTCGCGGGCGACGTGCCGTGGGTGCACCTCGACATCGCAGGCCCGGCGCGCGCGAGCAGCGACGACGGTTACCTCGTACGCGGTGGCACCGGCTTCGGTGTCCGCACGCTCATCGAGCTCGCGAGCACGTTCACCAAGCCGTAGGTGTCCGCGGTTCGCTATTCGGTGGATCCGCGTGGCGGTCTGGGTGTCGCGTCGGCGCGGGAGCAGCGCACCGCCTCGCTCGCGTTGCGCGCCGACGCGGCCGAAGTGTTCTATCCAACGTGTGAGTCGGTCGCGTTGCCGTGGGACCGACGCGGCAAGGTGCACGACCCGTACGGCGCGGAGTGGCCCGACGAGAAGGGAATCGACGGCTGGCTGATCACCAGTTGGTCGGTCGGCAACGGGTTCGGTGGGCTCGCCGTGGAGCTCACGGGTCATCTCCGTTCCGCGAGCCACGAGATCCTCGACATGACCGTGACCCGCTGGCGTCGCGTTCGTCACGCGTTCTCCGAGGGCCCTCCGGCGTCGAGTCTGGTGCCGGTCGTCATGCCGCGAATGGGCCCGAGACGCGGGGCGGTCGGTGACCTCGGCAACCTTGGGATGCTCACGGCCCTGCTGGCGGCCGATCCCCTCTACCGGGCCCGGCTCGAGGATCCCGATCGCGTCGCGCGTCTCGCCGCCGACCTCACCGCCGCGAGGTTCGTCTGGTACGTCACTGACGCGGGTGGGGCCCGGCGCGACGCGATCGATGTCGCCGTTGCGCTGCAGACCGCCGGCTTCGTGCACCGCCACGGCGGACGACCGTTGTCGCGCGGGCGTGTGGTGGCACCCGACGTGGTCCTCGCCGGCGTGCACAAGGCGCTCGCCGCGAATCCGTACCGCAAGGGACGAGCGATGGTCGACGACGCGACGATCATGCGGGTCGCGCGGCGCAACTACCTCGACGTCGAGCCCTGGCCGTTCGCCGCGCTCGTCGAGTGAAGGATCGCATCCTCACGCGGGGCCGGCCGGCTCCGCCGCAGCAGCCGGTCGAGCGCCGGGAAGCGAGGGCATCCGCAGATGCCCGCGAGCATCGCGGCCGCGCCGATGAGCAAGAGCACATCGCCGATGCTGAAGACGTTGGCGAGCGGCAACGACTTGGGGAACGAGAAGATGTCGCCGAGGAACGCCAGCCGCGCGTGCGCGACGGCGCCCGAGTTGTCGAACCCGGTGTGCGCGACCGGGAGGCCGGCGGCGGCGAGCGCGGTCTTCGACGCCGGCATGGTGCCGCCGTTCGCCGTGATCGCGAGGAAGTTGCTCGTCCCGCCGAGTGCGGCGATCCAGAGGTTGGGAAGATGCCGGTTCGCGTACACGAACACGATCGCGAGCGCGTACGACGCGAGGTGGATCGCCGATGCCACCGGGTGCGAGAACGCGTGCGGCGCCACCGTGACCACGAGGACCTGGAGCCCGAATGCGCCGATGATGGCGGCCTGACCGCGCAGCTCGACCGAGCCGAGGTTCGCGAGCCGCCCGCCGAGCGCGACGACGAGCACGACCGCGAACGCGAGCCCGACGAAGATCGTCATGCCGTGCGCCCCGGGAGCGGCATCGTCGCGCCCCAGCGCGAGCTCTTCAACCACGCCGTGAGCTCACTCCCGTCGATCGGAGCCTTGATCCAGTAGCCCTGTGCAACGTCGCAGCCGAGCTGCTCGAGCCGGTCGTAGACGGCCTCGGTCTCGACGCCCTCGGCCACCGAGCAGGTCCCGAGCTTGGCGGCAAGGTCGATCGTCGAGGTCACGATCGCGGCGTCGGCCGTGTTGGTGATCATGTCGGTCACAAACGTCCGGTCGATTTTGAGATGAGCTGGTGGCCACGGTGCGTGGCTGCCACCGATGATGCGACCGCCTACCGTCGTGGGCAATGGGTCGCGAGGCCTCTCCGGGGACTGCAGGAGCTCGTGGCCTGGAGCTAGCCGACGTCCATGACGACGACCGTGGTGCCGAGCGGCGCCCAGTTGTAGACGAACTCGGCGTTGACCTGGCTCAGGCGGAGGCAGCCGTGCGACTCGGGGGTCCCGAGCAGGAAGTCGGGCTCGATGGGCTGCATCTGCTGATTCAGCGGGATGCCGTGGATGTTGACGACGCCGCCGCTCGGCAGCGGGTCGAACTTCAGGGTCCACGGAAGGAAGAGCGAGCCGTCGGGCTCGAGCACGAACTTCGCGTACACGTGGTAGGTGCCGACGGCCGGGAGCCCGTGCCTTCCCGAGACGAGGAACGAGTGCGACACCTGCCCGTTGGCCTCGACGAGCCAGATCCGCTGCTGGGCGTTCGAGTACACGATGCGCCGGCCCGAGCCGGAGTTCGCCGGCAGCGGCGGTCCCGACGGCACCATCGTGATCCAGTAACCGTGAGCCGCACGGGTGATCCCGACGGCCTGCATGGCGCCACCACTCGCGCCGCCGAGGTACGGAGCGCCGCCGGTCGCGTAGACGGAGCCGCTGCTCGCGACCAGCCACAGCCCGCCTCCGGGTGCGACCTGGAGCCCGACAATCGGAGACGACGCCGGCACCGAGGCAACCGCGTGCGCGTCGCCGAAGGCGTAGACGTGGCCGCTCGCCGTCGCGATCCAGTACCCGTGGCCGCTCGCGGTGGCGGTGATGCCCGCCACCGTGGATCCGATGTTCATACCGCCGGTCGAGCCGCGGAAGCTGGCGTCACCGAAGCTGAAGATGCCGCCGTCGGAAGCGACGAGCCAGTAGCCCTTGCCGCTCGGCGTCGGGGTCATGCCGACGATCGGCTGGTTGAGGTGGATGGCGCCGGTCGAGCCGTGGAAGCTCGCGTCGCCGAAGCTGAAGACACCGCCGTCGGAGGCGACCAGCCAGTAGCCCTTGCCGCTCGGCGTCGCCGCCATGCCGACCACGGGCTGGTTGAGGTGGATGCCGCCCGTCGATCCGTAGAACGCGGCCGAGCCGTAGCTGAAGATGCCGCCGTCCTGCCCGAGGAGCCAGTAGCCGTTCCCGTCGTGCGTCGCCGCCATCGCGACGACGGGCGCGTTCAGCGCCATCGAGGGTGCACCGAGCGCGGGCGCGCCGCCAAGCGCGTGCACCGTCACCCCTGACGGCCCCGAGGCGCCGGCCGGGGCGGGCAGCACGAACTCGGCCCCGACCGCGAGCAACAGGCTGAGCGTGGCGATGAAACCGATGCGAGCGGGCGTGAGGAACCGCCGGCGTCGGCGGGTGGGCGCGGTGTGAGTCATCAACGGTTCAAATCGGCCCGCGAGCGGTCGATCTGAACCGTCCGCCGGAGCGTGCGCGTCGGCTCGCCGTTAGTGACCGATGACGCTGCCGTCGGGCGCGACGGCGTGCTGCATGCACAGGTCGTCGTACTCGGCGATCACGATGTTCGCGCCCTCGCCGCACGCCGGGCACTGCGGGTCGCGGCGCACCTTGAAGGTGCGGAAGCTCTCCTCCAGCGCGTCGAACGCGAGCAGCCGCCCGATCAGCGGGTCGCCGAGGTCGAGCACCAGCTTCATGGCCTCGAGCGCCTGGATCGAGCCCACGATGCCCGGCAGCACGCCGATCACGCCGGCCTCCGAGCACGACGGCGCGAGCTCCGGCGGCGGCGGCTCGGGGAGCAGGCAGCGGTAGCACGGTCCCTCGTAGGGCTTGAACACCGTGACCTGGCCCTCGAACCGGAAGATCGATCCGTGCACCACCGGCACGTGCTCGAGGAGCGACGCGTCGTTCAGGAGGTAGCGGGTCGGGAAGTTGTCGGTGCCGTCGACGACGACGTCGTAGCCGCGGATGATCTCGCGGACGTTGTCGGCGCCGAGGCGCACGTCGTAGGTGACGACGTCGACATCGGGGTTGAGTGCGGTCAGCGTCTTCTTCGCGGAGTCGACCTTGCGGTCCCCGATGCGTTCCATGTTGTGCAGGATCTGGCGCTGCAGGTTCGAGGCGTCGACGACGTCCATGTCAACGATGCCGAGCGTGCCGACCCCGGCTGCGGCCAGATAGAGCGCGGCCGGAGATCCGAGACCTCCGGCGCCCAGGAGGAGCACCTTCGACTCGAGCAGTCGCTGCTGGCCGGCCTCTCCGACCTCGGGCAGCAGGATGTGGCGGCCGTAGCGGTTGCGCTGCTCGGGAGTGAGCACGGCCGGCGTGATCCACGTGCGGCCTTCGTTCTTCCAGCGGCTGAAGCCGCCGGTCATGGACACGACGTCGGTGTAGCCGAGGTCGTTGAGGGTTTTCGCCGCGAACGCCGAACGGGTGCCGCCCGCGCAGTAGATGACGATCGGGGCGTCGCGCTGGGGCAGCTTGTTCTCGGCCTGGCTCTCGAGGTGTCCCCGCGGGATGAAGACGGCTCCGGGGATCATGCCCTGCTCGAACTCGTCGAGCTCACGGACGTCGAGGAAGGTGCAGGAGTCGAGACGGCGCTCCGCCTCGGCCGGGTCGATCTCTTGGATCTGGCCCTTGGTCTGGTTCAGCAGCTCACGAAAACTCGGCATAGTGCGATAAAGCCTACCGCCCGGGTCGGGTATTCCCAAGCAGCGCAACCAGAGCGGGCAGCGCCTCTCCCAACGGGGAGCGCACGACGACGTCGGCGTGGGAGTCGAACGGTGTGGGTTCGGCGTTCATCACCACGAAGCGGGCGCCGTGACGCAGGGCCATCGTCGGGAGCGAGTTCGCGGGGTAGACGCCGAGCGACGTACCGACCGCGAGGAAGAGGTCGCACGCGCGCGCGGCCTCGATCGCCCGCTCGAGGTCGGCGGCGTCGAGCGACTCGCCGAACGACACCGTCGCCGATTTCAAGATCCCGCCGCACTCCGCGCAGCGCGGATCGGTCTCGCCCGCGCGCACGCGGTCGAGCGTCTCCGACATCGGGCCGCGCCAATCGCATCCAAGGCACTTTGCCTCGCGCACGTTCCCGTGGAGCTCGACGATGAGTGTGGCGCTGCTGCCCGCCGCGTGATGGAGCCCGTCGATGTTTTGGGTGAGCAGCGCCGCGAGCGGCACGCGGTGCTCGAGGTCGGCGAGCGCGCGGTGACCGGCGTTCGGCTCGGCCTGCCAGATCTCGCTGCCGACCCGGCTCTGCCACGACCGCGCGCGCACCTCGGGATCGTTCACGTAGTACTCGATGTTCGCGGCCTTCTCCGCGGCGGGGTTCTTGGTCCACACGCCGTTCGGCCCGCGGAAGTCGGGGATCCCCGATTCGGTCGAGATGCCGGCCCCGGTGAGCACGACGACAGTGCGCGCGTCGCGCAGCAGCCGCGCGACCTCGTCGATGCCGTCCATGCGCGCGGCAGGGTAGCGCCGCATGCTGCGTTCGCGATCAGGGCGCCTGCCAGAATGCCCGCATGAACGCTCGGTTGGTGACGACGGTCGCGGTGCTGGCTCTCGCGGTCGCCGCGTGCAGCTCGAGTGGTTCGAAAGGCGCGAAGAGCGCGCCGAGCACGGCGCCGAAATCCACGTCCTCCACGACGAGGCCCGTCGCCACGACGACAGGCCCTCCGCCGCCGCTCTCGATCCTCGTCACCAACGACGATGGGTACGCCGCGCCGGGCATCGACACGATGGTGCAGTCGCTCGTGAGGCTGCCCGGTGTCACCGTGACCGTCGTCGCGCCGCTCGCGAACCAGAGCGGCTCCGGTGGCAAGACGACGGCCGGCACACTCACCGCCACTTCGGTGAAGCTTGCGAGCGGCCACGCGGCAACCGCGGTCGACGGCTACCCGGCCGACACGATCCGGTACGCGCTGAGCGCGGTGATGAAAACGCCACCGGATCTCGTCGTCTCCGGGATCAACAACGGTCAGAACCTCGGCCCGTTCATTGCCGTCTCGGGAACGATCGGCGCCGCAAAGGCCGCGGCCGCGAGTGGCATTCCCGCGATCGCCGTGAGCGCAGGCTTCGGCAGTCCGCCCGACTACTCCGCCGCGGCGACGCTCACCGACATCTGGATCACGTCGCATCGCAGCGCGTACACGGGCACGCATTCGGGCACCGCGGACGTCATCAACATCAACATCCCGACGTGCACGCCGAAGGCCGCGCGCGGGTTGAAGCAGGTGCCCGCGGCCACCGCACTCTCCGGTCGCGACGTCAACAAGGTCAATTGCTCGTCGAAGGTGACGTCACCGCGCGACGACATCGACGCGTTCATCGCGGGTTTCGACACCGTGACCGAGCTCGACACCGCAGGGAGCACCGTCACCGCGACGACCGCGTTCGTCGGCTGACCTCGCGCGAACCGCAACCGGGTTCGCGACCGTACCGAGGTGACCCCCCGTCTTCGAAGTAGGGAATGTCACCATGGTCGTGTTCAAGCGCTGGATATCGCGCGCCGTCGCAGTGATGGGTTGTGCACTCGTCGGACCGGTGCTGATACCAGCCGTCGCGCACGCGGCGCCGTCGACATCACGCAGTGCTCGCACACGGCGACGGTCGGCCGGCCCGACGCCACCGCGCTCGCGACGGAGCCGGTCACGATCACGACGGCGCCGCTGCACGGCAACGTGAAGGGTCTGTTCGTCCTCGTCCAGCAGATCGATGGCAACCCGTTCGACGAGTCGTTCCACCTCGTCGTCACCTGCTGAGCCCGTCGGCGAGTCACGTGGTCAGAGGACGGGGCGCCCGCAGGGGGAGCGGGCGCCCCGTCCTACCGGCCGCCAAGGGGCGGGACGGCGGCCGGAGCCGTGAGCGGCGCGTCGTGCAGCTGGTCCCACGCCCACTGCGCGGACTCTCGACACACCGCGGGATGGAAGCCGACCGACGCGAGCGCACGCTCGACCCGGTCGACCTCGTCGCCCTGTTCGATCAACGTGATCGCGACCCGCCGCGCGCGCCGGCGGGCGACCTCGAGCGGCTTCTGCGCGAGCGCGCCCGTGACCCACTCCGCGTGCCGCGTCTGGAGCGCTTCCGGGAGCCGCTTCACGTGACGGCGATTGACGGGCGGCAGATTGCGGCGCACGCGCACGATCGACTCGGGCCCGCTCACCGCGAGGTCGAACTGCTCCAGGCGGGCGAGGCTGCGCCGCAGGGGTGAGCTGGTGCCGTCACGCGCGCCGAGCCCGAGGCACTCCGACGTGGTGGTCACGTCGAGCGCGAGCCCGTCGGGTGTGCGGTCGAACCGGTCGGCGAGATGGCGCATGAGCAGGACGCACGTCGGGCCCAGGGTCGGCAACCAGAAGGTCTCGACGTACCACGAGCGCGGGTCGTGGCCCAGCACGTCGAGGATCGGGTCGTTCCAGGGCTTCACCATCACCGTCGGCATCTCCAGCACCTCTGAGCATCTCTAGATGTATAAGACTGTGTAATCGTGTCATGGTTACGGGGAACGACGCAAGCGGAGGGGGAGAGATCGCGCCGATGTGTAAACCAGTTGGGTCTGCTCCAGCATTGAAGGGTCGGATGCGCTCGACCCGGGACGCCGACTACGACGAGTTCTTCCGGTCGATGTATCCGGCGGCGTATCGGGCGGCGCTGCGGATCGTCGGCGACCGCGGTGACGCGGAAGACGCCTCGATCGAGGCGCTGACCCGGGCGTTCGTGCGTTGGCCGAGCCTGCGAACGTTGCCGCACCGCGACGCGTGGGTCATGCGCGTGGTCATCAACGAGGCGCTGACGCAGTTACGTCGGCGCAAACGAAGTGCGGCCGCCGACCGGCACCAAGGGCGCCCCGCACCCGGAAGTGACGACGCGCTCGCGACCCGAGTGTCCCTCGTTGCGGCGCTGACCTTGCTACCCCGACGACAGCGTGAGGCGATCGGGCTGCGTTACCTCGCCGACATGAGCGAGGCCGACACCGCCCTCGCGCTCGGACTCAGCATCGGCACGGTCAAATCCCATCTGCACCGGGCGACGCACGCGTTGCGAGGCGCGCTCGGCGACGACGTGATCAAGGAGCTCCTTCATGACGACGCTTGAGCAGTTCAGCTCCGAGGAGCTCGACGACGTTCTGACCGAGACGCGGCGTCGCGGGCAGCGGCGGTTGACGAGACGCCGGTTGCTGGCGGGCGCGGCGGGACTGCTCCTCGCCGCCGCGTTTGCCGCCCCGATGCTCTGGGTCGCCGGCTCCAGCTCGCGAGACCAGGTCCGCGCGATCGGTCCGTCGGCCCGCGCAGCTTCGACCACGACGCCCGGCACCGAGGCGGCGCGCACTCCAACGCAGATCGTCGCGGTGGAGGCGTACGGCAGCCGGGTTGCGGTCATCTCCGCGGCGAACGGCAACACCGTGCGTGTCCTCGCCGCAACCCGAGCCGGCGATCCGACGCTGGCGGTCACGCCCGACGGCGCGGAGGTGTATTTCACGGACGTGCGGCCACCGCGGCAGGGGGAGTGCTCGTCGCTCGCTCGCGGCGAGGTCGACGAAGTCGCGAGGGTCTCGATCCGCGGCGGACGCGTCACCGTCGTCGGTCCGGGTTTGTATCCGGCCGTGAGCCCGAACGGGCGACTGCTTGCGTATAGCCGCAACGCGACGAACCCCTGCGCCGGCAACAAAGACGAGCTCGTGCTCGTCGACCTGAAGTCCGGCGTGCGCCGCACGTTCACGTTTCGCCGCGCGACGTCGCTCTTCGACCTCGAGCAGTTGTCGTGGGCGCCGGACTCCGTGCATCTCGGGTACAACGAGTACTCGGCCGAGTCGCCCACATCCCCGAAGCTGATCGACACCGCTACCGCCGGCACGCTCGACGAAGCCGTGCCGATCCCGCACGTTGCCGACACCGAATGGGCGGGGTTCCTCGGCGCGACGAGCGCGATGGGTGCGACACAGGGGAGCGGTAGCTTCAAGGAGCCGGCAACGGTCGTGGAGTTCGACCCGACTACCGGCGCCGTCATCCGCACCCTCTTCACCGTTCCGGGCGGCCTCGCGGTGAGCAACGGCTTCGACGGGCCCGAGGACGCGCTGCTTGCCGACCGTTCCGGTCGCGACGTGCTGGCCGTCGGCCTGCTGCCCGTCAACGCCCCGATCCGCCACGGCGCGCTGTACCGCTGGCACGTCGGCGATCGCCGACCGACCCTCGTCGCCGATCAGATCTGGGCCGCCGCATGGATCGAGCCGAACGGCTAGCCCGGACCCCCACCTGCGGAGCGGGCAAGCCTTCGCGAGTCGAGGGGAGCATCCCCGGCGGGTCGGAGCGGGGTTGGCGACTCCGACCCGGGCCGAGGATGCGCACGCGTGGCCGGGCGGGTACACGCGTGTCCCGGCTCTCATTCTGCGCCCACTCGGCCGGCTTGTCCGCGCGCGGGGCGTCCCGACGGCCCGACGAAGCAACGAAACTGCGGGCGTAGGGTCGGCCCGTGTCGAGTCGGGCGTACGCGCGATTCAAGCTGGGTGTGACGTACGGATGTCTCGCGACGGGCGTCTTCGCCGCGGCCGCGCTCGCCCGTCACCTCGGCCGGGGACCGCTGATCCTCGTGGCCGTCCTGCTGGTTGGCGCGTCCGTGGCCGTCGCGCGGGGCCGGACGCGTGGCTGACCACCCGACGCCTCACCGTCGGCTGGGAGCGGCTCAGGTGAGCGGCTTGGGCTCTTCGCCTTCCTTGGTGCTCACGCTGTCCTTGGCGCTCGCAACCGCGTCTTCCTTGTGCCCGTCGACACCCTTGCGGAACTCGCGTGACGCCTCACCCATCGAGCGGGCCAGCTTGGGCAGCTTGGCCCCGCCGAACAGCAACAAGGCGATCGCGAGCACGATCAACAGCTCGGTCGGTCCTAGATCCATGGTGAACCCTCTCTCTCGGTCCCACCGATCGGCAACTCTACCGGCGTACTGGAGTCATTCGGCCCCGCCACCGGAGCCGGACGAGACGAGTCCTCTAGCCTTTCGCGCATGAGCGGGAGCGAGAGAGATTCTGAGGCTGCAGCCGAACGCTGGCGGGACTTGGCGGCCAAGGAGCTCCGCGGCGCCGACCCCGACACCCTCGTGTGGACGACGCCCGAGGGGATCCCGGTCAAGCCGCTCTACACGGCCGCGGATCTCGAGAATCTCGAGGCGGTCGGCTCGTTGCCCGGATTCGAGCCGTTCCTGCGGGGCGTCCGGGCGACGATGTACGCGAACCGGCCGTGGACGATCCGCCAGTACGCGGGGTTCTCGACCGCGGAAGAGTCGAACGCGTTCTACCGGAAGAACCTCGAAGCCGGGCAGACCGGCGTCTCGGTCGCATTCGATCTCGCGACCCACCGCGGCTACGACTCCGACCACCCGCGTGTCGTGGGCGACGTCGGCAAGGCCGGAGTCGCGATCGATTCGGTCGAAGACATGAAGATCCTCTTCGACGGCATCCCGCTCGACAAGATGAGCGTGTCGATGACCATGAACGGCGCGGTGTTGCCCGTGCTCGCCGGCTACATCGTCGCGGCGGAGGAGCAGGGAGTCACGCCGGAGAAGCTCGCGGGGACGATCCAGAACGACATCCTCAAAGAGTTCATGGTGCGCAACACCTACATCTATCCGCCCGAGCCGAGCATGCGGATCGTCGCCGACATCATCGAGTACACGGCGAAGAACATGCCGAAGTTCAACTCGATCTCGATCTCCGGCTACCACATGCAGGAAGCCGGCGCGACCGCGGTGCAGGAGCTCGGCTTCACGCTCGCCGACGGCCTCGAGTACGTGCGCGTCGCGCTCGCGCGCGGGCTCGACATCGACGCGTTCGCAGGTCGGCTCTCGTTCTTCTTCGCGATCGGCATGGACTTCTTCATGGAGGTCGCCAAGCTGCGCGCGGCCCGCCTGCTCTGGTCGCGCATCATCGGGCAGTTCGATCCCAAGCAGCCGAGCTCGATCATGCTGCGCACGCACTGTCAGACGTCGGGCGTCTCGCTCACCGAGCAGGATCCGTACAACAACATCGTGCGGACGGCGTACGAAGCCATGGCCGCCGTGCTCGGAGGTACGCAGAGCCTGCACACGAACTCGTTCGACGAGGCGATCGCGCTCCCGAGCGAGGCCGCCGCGCGCGTCGCGCGCAACACGCAGCTCATCCTCGCCGAGGAGACCGGTGTCACCCACGTGGTCGATCCGCTCGGCGGCTCGTACTACGTCGAGGCCCTCACTGCGAGCCTCGCGGCCGAAGCGTGGAAGCTGATCGAGGAGGTCGAAGGTCTCGGCGGCATGACGAAGGCCGTCGAGTCGGGGATGCCGAAGCTCCGTATCGAGGAGAGCTCCGCGCGCCGGCAGGCCGCGATCGACCGGGGCGACGAGACGATCGTCGGCGTCAACAAGTACCGCACCACCGACGCGACGACGGTCGACGTGCGCGACATCGACAACACCGAGGTCCGCCGCCAGCAGATCGTCCGCCTCGAGGCACTGCGCAAGAACCGCGACTCGGCACGCGTCGAGGCTGCGCTCGAAGCGTTGAGCAAGGGCGCGGCCGGTGATGCGAATCTGCTGGAGCTCTCGGTCGAGGCGTCGCGTGCACGCGCGACGGTCGGCGAGATCTCCGACGCGCTCGAGCAGGTGTTCACCCGTCACCGCGCGGTGATCCGTAGCATCACCGGCGTGTACGGCGGGGCGTACGAAGGATCGGACGAGCTGCAGAACGTCCGCAGCGCGGTCGAAGCGTTCGCAAAGGTGGAAGGCCGGCGGCCGCGCATCCTGGTCGCGAAGCTCGGGCAGGACGGCCACGATCGGGGCGCGAAGGTCATCGCGACCGCGTTCGCAGACTTCGGCTTCGACGTCGACATCGGCCCGCTGTTCCAGACGCCCGCCGAAGCCGCGCGTGACGCGATCGAGAACGACGTGCACGTCGTCGGCATCTCCAGCCAGGCCGCAGGGCACATGACGCTCGTTCCCGAGCTCATCGACGAGCTCGCGCGTCAGGGTGGCCGCGAGATCCTCGTGGTCGTCGGCGGTGTCATCCCGGCCCAGGATTACGACGCGTTGCGCAAGGCCGGCGTCAGCGCGATCTTCGGACCCGGCACCAACATCCCGGCCGCGGCGGCCGAGGTCGTCGCGCTGCTGCAGTCGCGACACGCATGACGGTCTTCATGGTCGCGCTCGCTCGGCGCGGCAGGACGGTTCGACTTCGCTACTACGAGTCGCTCGCCGCTCCTGACGCCTCAGCCGACAAGTGATTCCTGAGTGAGCGAACTCGCCGACGCGATCAGGGGCGGCGATCGGCGCAGCCTCGCCCGCGCGATCACACTCGCGGAGTCGACGCGACCCGATCATCGTGAGGAAGCGGTCGCGCTGCTCGACGAGCTGCTCCCGTCGACCGGCGGCGCGATCCGGGTCGGCATCAGTGGTGCGCCCGGCGCGGGAAAGTCGACGTTCATCGAGGCGCTCGGGCTCCATCTCGTCGATCACGGCCACCGCCTCGCTGTGCTCGCGGTCGATCCGTCGAGCCGGCGCAGCGGCGGCTCGATCCTGGGCGACAAGACGCGCATGGAGATGCTCTCGCGTCGCGCCGAAGCGTTCATCCGCCCGTCGCCCTCGGGCGGCACCCTCGGCGGTGTCGCGCGCCGCACGCGCGAGGCGCTCCTGCTGTGCGAGGCGGCCGGTCACGATGTCGTGCTGGTCGAGACGGTCGGTGTCGGGCAGTCGGAAGTCGCGGTGGCCGGCATGGTCGATGTGTTCGTGCTGCTGCTCGCGCCCGGCGCGGGCGACGACCTGCAGGGCGTGAAGCGTGGAATCGTCGAGCTCGCCGATGTGGTCGTCGTGAACAAGGCCGACGGCGACCTCACGGCGGCGGCCGAACGCACCGCGGCCGACTACGCGAACGCACTGCACTTCCTGCGCTCCCGCACGGAAGGTTGGGAGGTGCGGGTCGAGCGGGCCTCGGCGCTGCTCGGTGAGGGTATCGACCGCGTGTGGTCGGCGATCGAGGCGCACGAAGCCATGTTGAAGACGACCGGTGTGCTCGAGGCGCGGCGCGCCGAGCAGGCGCGCGAGTGGATGTGGTCGGAGGTCAACGACGGGTTGCTCGACGCGTTGGCGGCCGACCCCGCGGTCGCGGCCGAGATGAGCGCGCTCGAAGAAGACGTGTTGGCCGGAACCGTGTCGCCCGCCGCCGCGGCGCAACGCATCCTCAAACGGTTTCTGAGTTAGCTCGGCCGTTCGCCGGCGACGGTGGTGCGGTGCATCGCACGGCGGTGACCGGTGGCATCGGCCATCACCATGTGCTGCACCGCCCGGTTGTCCCAGAACGCGACGTCGCCGACCTCCCACCGCCAGCGGCACGTGAACGCCGGTTGCGTCGCGTGCGCGAAGAGGTGGTCGAGCAGCAGCTTCGATTCGTGGGGCCACCATCCGTCGAGACCGAGCGTGTACTGCGCGTTCACGAAGAGCGCCTCGCGTCCGGTCTCGCCGTGCACGCGCACCGCGGGATGGAGCTGCACGCGGTTGGCGTCGTCGCTCGTCTGCACCGCCATGCCCACGAACTGGTCGTGCACGCCCTGCATCTTCGGCGAGTAGGCGTCGCGCGCGCTGTGCACGCCGCGCAGGCCCCGCAACGTCTGTTGCAAGCCGGGGGAGAGCGTCTCGAACGCGAGGTACTGGTTCGCCCAGAGCGTGTCGCCGCCGAACGGAGGGACCTCGAGCGCGTGCAGGATCGAGCCCATCGGCGGCTCGGGGAGAAACGAGAAGTCGGAGTGCCAGATCCCGCCGAACGTGAAGCCCTGACGCTCCGATGCGTCCCGCACGACCGCGATCACCTCGGGGTGTTCGGCGATCGGCTGGACGAAGGGAACCGGGCTCGCCGGGCCGAAACGGCGGCTGAACGCGACCTGCTGCGCCGGAGTGAGCGACTGCCCGCGCACGAACACGACACCGTGGTCGAGGATCGCGCGCCGGATCTCGGCGATGACGGGGTCGGGAGGATCGGCGGCGAGGTCGACCCCGCCGATCACGGCGCCGCACGGCCCCGCCCATTGCTCGACGCGCACGTTCCGGTAGGGCTCGCCGACGGGTGTCGCCGCGATCGGCACGAGCGGCATCTCCGAGACCGTCACGGGGCCGATGATACGGCTCGGCTCCGCGCTCGTTCCCGAGCGTCGGTGGTTTCGGGTCGGCTCAGCCGGCCTTCTGGTGACGAGGCTCCGTGGGTGCGGGCGGCTGGGCGCGGCGCAGGATCTCGCGGGCTTCGGCGACCCGTTGGCGGCCGATGCGGCGGGTGCGGGCGTCGAGCTGCCAGGCCCAGGGAGTGGTGCGGCCACCGTCGATCAGGCGGAGCTGGGTCGGCTCTGCCGAGCGAGTCGCGCGCCGTGCGGCGGGCTTCGGGCCGGCACTCTTGGTCGACTGCTTCGTGGTCATGGTCTTATTCAACCCGTGAGGTGTGACAGTTAATCCTCGCCGTACCATTGCCGTGATGGCCTACCTCGATCACGCCGCATCCACGCCGATGCGACCCGAAGCCGTCGAGGCGATGGAGCCCTTCCTCACGCGGCACGCGGCGAACCCGTCGGGCAGCCACGGCGCCTCGCAGGTCGCCAAGAACGCGCTCGAAGAGGCCCGCGAACGGGTCGCCGCGCTGCTCGGCGCGGCGCCTCGCGAGATCGTCTTCACCGGTGGCGGCAGCGAGGGCGACAACCTGGCCGTGAAGGGCGCGGCGTGGGCGGCGTTCGAACGGGGCGAGACCGACGCGGTCGTCACCACCGGCATCGAGCACAAGGCGGTGCTGGGAGCGGTCGAGCGCCTGCGCCGCCAGGGTGCCCGCGTCACGGTCGTGCCCGCGACCCTCGCGGGCACGGTCGATCTCGACCGGCTCGAGGCCGCACTCGACGAGCGCACGGCGGTCGTCTCGGTGATGCTCGTGAACAACGAGACCGGCATCGTCCAGCCGTTGCCCGACGTCGCGGCGTTGGTGCGTGACCGCGCGCCCCGAGCCGCGTTCCACACCGATGCCGTGCAGGCGCCGCAGTGGCTCGATCCCGGCACGGCGGCCGCCGACGCGGACCTCGTCGCGATCTCCGGACACAAGTTCGGCGGCCCGAAGGGTGTCGGCGCGCTCGTGTGCCGCAACGGCGTGGAGCTGGTGCCGCTCGTCGAGGGCGGCGGCCACGAGTGGGGACTGCGCGCCGGCACACAGAACGTCGCGGGAGTCGTCGCGTTGGCCGCCGCGCTGGCGGCGACCCACGAGCGGCGCGAAGAGGAGATCGCGCGCATCACGGGCTTGCGCGACCGGCTCGAAGCCGGGCTGACCGCCGCGGTCCCCGGTGTGGTGGTCAACGGCGACCCGCGCCGGCGCGTGGGCGGACTCCTCCACGTCGCCTTCCCCGGCGTCGAAGCCGAGACGTTGCTCGTCGCCCTCGACCACGAGGGGATCGAAGCCGCGTCGGGCTCGGCGTGCTCGTCGGGCGCGATCGATCCGTCGCATGTGCTGGTCGCCATGGGACTCGACCCGCTCGCGGCGCGCTCGTCGATTCGGTTCAGTCTCGGATACGCGTCGGTGGACGCCGACGTCGACGCCGCGCTCGCGGTCGTGCCGCACCAGGTCGCGCGCCTCCGCGCCGCCGCAAAGGTCTGAGCCGGCAATGGCGCGCGTGCTGGTCGCGATGAGCGGTGGCGTCGATTCGTCCGTCGCGGCCGCCTGCCTCCTCGACGAAGGTCACGACGTCACCGGCGTCACGCTCAAGCTCTGGGGCGGACCCAGCGATTCGGGATGCTGCAGTGTCGCCGACGTCGAGGACGCGCGTCGTGTTGCCGCCCAGCTCGCCATCCCGCACTACGTGTTCAACCTCACCGATGCGTTCGACGAGCATGTCGTGGCTCCCTACGTCGACGCGCATGCGCACGCGCGTACGCCCAATCCGTGCGTCGAATGCAACCGGTCGATCAAGTTCGGCGCGTTGTTCGAACGGATGAACGCGCTCGGGTTCGACGCCCTCGCGACCGGTCATCATGCTCGTATCGTGCGCGACGCGGTCACCGGCGTCGCTCGACTCGCGCGTGGCCGCGACCACGCGAAAGACCAGTCGTATGTGCTCTACATGCTCGAGCCGTATCAGCTCGACCGGGTGCTGCTGCCCGTCGGTGAGCTCACGAAGGCCGACGTGCGCGTCGAGGCCGAACGACGCGGGCTGCGCACCGCGACCAAGCCCGAGAGCATGGACGTGTGCTTCATCACGCGTGGGGGGCGCGCCGAGTTCCTGGCGGCGCGCAACGAACCGCGTCCTGGCGAGATCGTCTCGGTCGACGGCGAGCATCTCGGTGAGCACGACGATGCCGCGCGGTTCACGATCGGGCAGCGGCGAGGTACGGGTGTCGCCGTGGGCGAACGCCGCTTCGTCGTCGACGTCGACGCCACGACCGCGACCATCACCCTCGGCCGCCGCGACGATCTCTTGCGCGACTCGGTCGAGCTCGACGATGTCGTCCTCGACGAGAGCTTCGACCCGAGCGACGCGGTGATGGCCCAGACGCGTGCACACGGCGAGCCGGTCGCGGCGTCGGTCCTGCGCCACGACGCTCGACGCGCGACGGTGACCTTCGCGCGTCCGCAGTCGCGCGTCGCCCCCGGCCAGGTCGTCGCGCTCTACGCCGGCGATCTCCTCCTCGGCGGAGGCATCGTGTCCGATCGGTCCTGACGCCGCGCTTCACGCCGCGTGCTCCGGCCGCCGGGCATCTGGATGTGCGTGAGTGCCGATCGCGGCTAGCTGACCGCGATGCGGTGGTCGCCCGCCGCGGCCATCACGAGGCCCGGACGCAGCGGTGTGAGCCGCAGGCGGTCGGCCTCCACGGTCGTGCGGCCACGGCCCGAACGCCGGAGGAACGTGCCCGGTTCGCGGCACGTGAGCAGCAACGGCCCCGCTCCACCGACGAGGATCTCCGCGCCCTCGTGCGCGCCCGCACGTGAGCCTCTGGGAACGCGAGCGAGCGACGCGATGTGCTCACGCGGGAGCAGCACGGGATCGGGAAACGTCAACGGATCGACGACGACCAACCCCGCGGGCACCAGCACGATCCACCGGTGATCGAGCGCGACGAGCGAGCGGATCAGCACCGCGACGATCGGGATCGCGGCAACGAGCGCGATCGCGCCCGCGATGTAGTCGCGGTTCGCGAGGAGCAACGGTCCGCTCGCGATGCCGGCTACCACGACGGCAACGCTCACCGGGAGCGTGCCCGCGAGCAGCGAGGTCGGCACGCGCAGCGGGAAGCGTTGTTCGGGTCCGTACGCGGTGCTCGCCGCGCACGCGTGCGCGACATGGGATGAGAGCGCGGTGGCGACCGCGATCGCCGTGAACGCGATCGCGAGGGCGGCCGTTGTTCCGGGTGCCGACCAGACGCTGATGACAGAAATTGTCAAGGCAACCGGTGCGACGACGCGCAGCGTCGTGAACCCCCATGGTTTCGGGGTGAGCAACGCGACGAGGCCTGCGAACCACGCGGCCCAGAGCAGGATCGCGGCGACGGTCTCGGGTGCGCGCGCCCACGGCTCGATCACGTCGCCGAGTGCGGCGCCGCTCGTGAATGGAAGCACGATCCACGCGACTCGCGCGGTCCAGAGCACGGCTCGGCTCCGTTGGCCGGAGGTGAACAGGTCGTCCGTATACTACGGACCTCATGCCGCCCATCCTCTTGTCCGCCGGACTCGCGACGGGAATCGGAAGCCTCCCGCACCGTGATCCCATGGCGGCCGCGGCGAGCGTGTTGCGTTTGCATCCCGGGCTCCCTGCCGCGCCGCAACTTCCGGTGCGCACGCCGCTCGAAGGCATGCTGGCGCAGTGGGTGCGCGCGCTGCCCGAGGTGGTGCTCGCGGCCGACGGCACGATCGCCAGCATCGACCTCTCCGCGATCGAGGCGCCGATCGTCGTCGGCTTCGACGAGATCGCGCACGGCGGGCTGCTCGCGTTTCTCACGCAAGCGGAGCGCCAGCCGCAGGCACCCGCGTTCGTCAAGCTGCAACTCACCGGACCGCTCACCATCGGTATCGCGCTCGCGGCTGCCGGAGTGCCGGCGCCGATGGCCTTTGATCGCGCCGGTCTTCTCGCGCGCGCCTGGGCGCGCGCACTCGAGCATGTCGTCGCCGAGCGGCTTCCCGACTCCGGCCTCGTGCTCTTCTTCGACGAGCCCGGCCTCGTCGCGTTCCGTGATGGTCCGGCGCCGATCGACCGCGAGCGCGCGACCGATCTGCTCTCCGGTGCACTGGCCGCGGTGGCCTGCACCGTCGGCGTGCACGTGTGCGGACAGGGCGACCTTCGCATCGCGCTCGACGCGGGCCCCCAGATCCTCGGTGTCGAGACGTCGTCCGCGCTGCTCGCGCATGCAGCCGCGCTGGGCCGGCACCTGGAGGGCGACGGGTGGATCGCGTGGGGCGCGGTTCCGACCGACCGCCCCGTCGGCGAGCAGGCGGCGCCGCTGTGGAAGAACCTCGTCGAGTGCTGGTGCGAGCTCACCCGTCGCGGCTGCGACGGGGTGCGGCTGCGGCGTCAGTCGCTCGTGACCCCGGCGTGCGGTTTGGCCGGCCACGGCATCAGCCAGGCGGAGCGGGCCATGAAGCTGGCCCGCGAGATCGGGTTCCGCATTCACGACCAGTCGGTCGCGACGAAGCTCACTGTCGGAGCCTGAGCGTAGATTCGACGGCGTGGCGAAAGACCAACCCGATCGGCAGAGCGCGACGCGTGCGGCGGCGCTGCGCGAGCTGATCGAGTATCACAACGATCGGTACTACGGAAGCGACGCGCCGGAGATCTCCGACGCCGAGTTCGACGCGTTGCTGCGTGAGCTGATCGACCTCGAGCAGCGCTTCCCGTCGCTCGTCGATCCCGACTCGCCGACGCAGCGGCCCGGCGCCGCAGCGCAGTCGACGTTCGCGCCGGTCGAGCACCGCGTCCCGATGATGTCGCTCGACAACGCGTTCTCGAACGACGAGCTGGTCGCGTGGGGCGAGCGCGTCGAACGCGCGTTGATCGGGCCGATCCGCTACGTCACCGAGCCGAAGATGGACGGCCTCGCGATGTCGCTGCTGTACGAGGACGGCCAACTCGTCTACGGCGCGACCCGGGGCGACGGACGTGTCGGCGAGGACGTCACGGCCAACGTGCGCACGATCGCCGACGTGCCGAAGAAGCTGCTCGGCAAGCAACCGCCGGCGGTGCTCGAGGTGCGCGGCGAGGTGTACATGCCGCTGCGGTCCTTCGAGGAGCTGAACCGCAGGCAGGCCGAGGCCGAAGGCCGCCTCTTCGCGAACCCCCGCAATGCGGCGGCCGGAAGCCTGCGGGTGAAGGACGTCTCCATCACCGCGTCGCGCGATCTCGCGATGTTCTGCTACCAGCTCGGCGCCAAGAGCGGCGGTCCGGTGCTGCGCACCCACCTCCAGATGCTCGATTGGCTCCGCGAGCTCGGCTTCCTGGTCAACCCGCTCATCGCGCCGCACGACGATCTCGCGTCGGTCTTCGCGTTCTGCGGATCGATGGAGGAGCAGCGGCACTCGCTCGGCTACGAGATCGACGGTGTGGTCGTGAAGGTCGACGATCTCGCGCAGCGCGAGGAGCTGGGGTCCACGAGCAAGGCGCCCCGCTGGGCCATCGCGTACAAGTTCCCGCCCGAGGAACGCACGACCGTGCTGCGCGGCATCCTCGTGAGCATCGGGCGGACGGGGCGGGCCACGCCGTTCGCCCAGCTCGAGCCCGTGTTCGTCGGCGGCTCCACCGTCGCGCAGGCCACCCTGCACAACGAGGACGAGGTCGCGCGCAAAGACGTGCGCCCCGGCGACACCGTGATCGTCCGCAAGGCCGGCGACGTCATCCCCGAGGTCGTCGGGCCCGTGAAGGTGAAGGGCAAGCGCCGCAAGCCCGCCTGGCACTTCCCCAAGGACTGCCCGATCTGCGGCTCACCGCTCGTGCGGCTGGAAGGCGAGTCGAACCACCACTGCATCAACGTCGAGTGCCCGGCCCAGCGGGTGCAGCGGATCGTGCACTTCGCGAGCCGCGGCACGCTCGACATCGAGGGTCTCGGCGACGAACGGGTGTCGCAGCTCGTCCGCGAAGGCCTGCTCAACGACGGTGGTGACCTCTACACGTTGACCCTCGATCAACTGGTCGAGCTCGAGCGCTTCGCGCAACGATCGGCGCAGCTGCTGCTCGACGCGATCGAACGTTCGAAGGAACAGCCGTTGTGGCGCGTACTCGTCGCGCTCAGCATTGCGCACGTCGGTCCGACCGCGGCGCAGGCCCTTGCGCGAAGCCTCGGGCACCTCGACCGCATTGCCGACGCGTCGGTCGACGACCTCGTCGCCTGCGAGGGCGTCGGGTTGATCATCGCCGAGAGCGTGCAGCGTTTCTTCGCGCTCGACCGCAACCGCGCGGTGATCGAGAAGCTCCGTTCGGCCGGCGTCAACTTCGCGGCTCCGGTCGCCGAGCCCGTCGACGTGGGCGGCGTATCGCTCGCGGGCTTGAGCATCGTGCTCACCGGCAGCCTCGAACGGTGCACGCGCGACGAGGCGACCGCCGCGCTCGAGGCGCGCGGCGCGAAGGTCACCGGCAGCGTCTCCAAGAAGACGAGCTTCGTGGTCGCGGGCGAGAGCCCGGGCTCGAAGCTCGCCAAGGCGGAGGGCCTCGGCGTGCGCGTGCTCGACGAGACCGGGCTCGAGCAGCTGTTGGCCGTTGGTACCGATGCGGTCGCGGAGCCGACCGACGACACCTGAGCGGTGACGGCGCGGAGCTAGGCGCCGACCTTGAACGTCCACGAGTACGAGGTCGAGCCCTTCTCCTGGGTCGATGTTCGCGGCCAATAGACAACCGTGAGGGTGTGCTGGCCCTGCGGCAGCTTGGTGAGCTCCTTGTCGGGGCCCGGAGAGAAGGTGATGATGCCTTCGGTCGGCTGTTTCGTGACCTGATCGTCGGGGATGATCGCGCCGTCGAACTCCAGCTCACCCGAGAGCGTGTTGCTCAGGTTGACGCCGATCGTGCTCTGCGGTGAGACGAGGTCGCCGGGCTTCGGGATCAGCTCCTCGATGGCGATCGGCAGCACCGGTTCCTTGTTGGTGCGTTGCGAGACGCCCGCGATGATCCAGATGTTGGCGGCGAGCAGCAGACCACCGACCACGATGAGCACCCGGATCGGATTGCGTTTACGCGCCGCGCGCCCGTGGGCCATGCTCCGACGCTAGTGCGGGCCCCTCCGCTGGCTGCCACCGCGCCCGACGGACCGGCCGATACCGTGGAAGCCCCATGGCAACCAACGGGGCGAACGACCTGTCCGGCCGCGTGCTGGCGAGCCGGTACCGGCTCCTCGCCGCGATCGGCACCGGTGCGAGCGGCCGGGTCTACGCAGCCGATGACATCCGGCTCCGGCGCCGGGTCGCGGTCAAGGTGTTGCACTCCGCCCTCGCCGAGGACGTCGGGTTCCTCCGCCGGTTCCGTGCCGAGGCGCAGGTTGCCGCCGCGCTGCACCACCCGAACATCATGGCGGTCTACGACTGGGGCGAGGACGAGCAGCCCTTCATGGTCGTCGAGCTGCTCGAGGGCGGAAGCCTGCGGACGATGCTCGACCGCGGCAACCTGCTCACGATCGCGCAAGCGGCGCGCATCGGCCGCGACGTCGCCGACGCGCTCGACTACGCGCACACACGCGGCATCGTCCACCGCGACGTCAAACCGGCCAACCTGCTCTTCGACGAGCACGGCGTCGTGCGCATCGCCGATTTCGGGCTCGCCCGCGCGCTCGCCGAGGCCTCGTGGACCGAGCCGGCGGGCGCGGTGTTCGGAACCGCGCGCTACGCATCGCCCGAGCAGGCGCGCGGCGTGCAGCTCGACGCGCGTTCCGATCTGTACTCACTCGCGCTGGTGCTCGTCGAGAGCGTCACCGGCCGGATCCCGTTCGGCGCCGACACCACGCTCGGCACGCTCGCGGCGCGCACGCAGCGGCCGATCGTCGCGCCGCCCGAGATGGGTCCGCTGCAGGCGGTCGTCGAGCGTTCGGGTCACATCGACCCCAACGACCGCTATCCCGACGCCGCGACCATGGAGGCGGCGCTCGCCGACGTGGTCGAAGCGCAGCCCAAGCCGGAGCCGCTCGTGCTGCCCGGCGTCTCCGACGGCACCGACCCGCATCCCACCGAGGCGGTCCGGCCCGCGGCGGCCGCGCCCGCGTCGGAGCCCGCGGACGCCAAGACCGACGCGACCGCGGCGCTGTTCGATCAGGACGCCGCCGCGGAGGCAATCGCGGTCGACGCCGAGCCGCCCGACTTCACGCCGATCGGCGCGACCCGCACGATCCGCGGCCGCCTCGGCCTCCCGCCCCGCACCGCGCAGCAGCGCGCGCGACAACGGCGCCTGGTGCCGCTCGCGGTGCTCGCGGCGTTCGCGGTCGCCACCGCGCTCGGTACCACGGCGCTCGCGCAGGTCGGCGCGTCCGGTCACCCGACGCCGAGTCTCGTCGGCCTCACGAACACCGCCGCGGTCAGCACGGCCCAGCACGACGGCCTCGCGCTCCATGTCGTCAACCAGGCCGCACCGGATCCGAAGGGCGTCGTGCTCTCACAGCATCCGGCCGCCGGCGATTGGCTCTACGGCCGGAGCACGATCGACGTCGTCGTCTCCTCGGGGCCGTCGCAGATCGGCACTCCGAACCTGCTCAAGCTGACGCGCGAGCAGGCCATCGCCGCACTGGCGCACGCCGGGCTCGCGTACCGGGCCCTCCACGGCTTCAGCCAGACCGCGAAGGTCGACACCGTGTTCGAGCAGCGTCCCGACGTGGGAGAACCGATCTTCCCGGGCGCGACCGTGTCGATCAAATGGAGCGACGGGCCGCCGCCGGTGCACGTTCCCGATGTGCACCGCGAGTCGTGCGAGGCGGCGAAGGAGCAGCTCACCCTCCATCACCTGACGGGGACCTGTGTGCAGGTGAACGACCCGGTCGTGCCGATCAGCGAAGTCGTCGCGACGGTGCCGGCGGCCAACACGAGTGTGAAGCAGAACACGGTGGTGTCCATCCGTGTCAGCAAGGGACCCGAACTCGTGACCGTGCCCGACGTGCGGAGACTCAGGGGCGCGGTCGCGCTCGCGGAATTGAAAGGCCTCGGCTTCAAGGTGGTCAGCCCGAACTACAGCCCGAACGGCCACGTCTTCGACCAGACACCCAAGCACGGGCAGAAGGTGCCGAAGGGCTCGACGATCACGCTGATCTTCTAGACCGCGCTCTGCGCGTACGATGCGCCGGTTCAGCCTGCGGCCACGAGTTCCGGTGGCTCGATGCGAAGGAGTTGCTCATGGGTGCCCTCAACGGACGCGTCGCGATCATCACCGGTGCGGGACGCGGCCTGGGCCGCGAGCACGCGCTGCTCTTCGCGGCCGAGGGAGCCAAGGTCGTCGTGAACGATCTCGGTGGCGACGCCCACGGTGAAGGCGCCGACGCGACCCCCGCGCAGCAGACCGTGGCCGACATCGTCGCCGCGGGCGGCGAGGCCGTCGTCAACGGTGACAATGTGGCCGACTGGGACGGTGCGGCCCGCCTCGTGCGCCAGGCCATCGATACGTTCGGCGACCTGCACGTGCTCGTCAACAACGCCGGCATCCTGCGCGACCGGGTCATCATCAACATGACCGAGGCCGAGTGGGACGCGGTGATCGCCGTGCACCTGAAGGGCCACTTCTGCCCGACCCGGCACGCCGCGACCTACTGGCGGGAGCAGACGAAGGCGGGCAAGGAAGTGAAGGCCTCGATCATCCACACGTCGTCGACCTCGGGGCTGTTCAGCAACCCCGGGCAGGCCAACTACGACAGCGCCAAGTCGGGAATCGCGACGTTCTCGCAGGTCTGCGCGAAGGAGCTCGTGCGCTACGGCGTCCGCAGCAACGCGATCGCGCCCGGCGCCCGCACCCGGCTCACGCTCGAGACCCCCGGCCTCGGCGACGCGGTGAAGCCGCCGGACGACCCGGGCGCCTTCGACATCTGGGACCCGGCCAACGTCTCGCCGTTCGTCGCCTACCTCGGCACCGCCGACTGCCCATTGAGCGGCGAGACGTTCATCGTTCAGGGCGGCGTCGTGCAGCGGGTGAAGTCGTGGTCGACCGTGGAGAAGATCGACAAGGGCAACCGCTGGACCGTGGCCGAGCTCGCCGTCCGGGCACCCGAACTGCTGCCCTGACCCGGGCACCCTCGAGCGACCGCCCCTCGACCGAACGCCTCTCAACCTGACGCTGTCCGTGGTCGATGCTCGCGAACAGTGGTAAGGTGTCATCCGGGCAGTGGGACGGGGTTGGGGCGTGGGCACGCGAAGTCGGTTCTGGACAACGCTTCCTTCAGGGACGGCGCACTGATGCGCCGCTTCCCGCACGGCAGCACGACGCGCCCGATCGCGCAACGGCCCGGGAACGGTTACGGCCGCTCGATCCGCCCGGGCCCCGACGTGGTGCGCTCGATCCGGTTGCTCGACGACATCTCGCTGCTCGACGCGCGCAGCGGCGACCCCCGTCCCCGCTGAGGCGCCGTGTCTCGGTGAGACGCGCTACTCGGTGAGCTCCTGGATCGCGGTCGTGAGCTCGGTGTTCGCGCCGCCGCCACCCTGCGAGGCCATGAGCTTCGTCATGTCGCCCTGGACCTTCACCTTGCCTGCCATGAACGCCTGCATCCCGGCCGCCTGATTTCCCGAGACGAACACGTCGCGGGCCGTCGCGTAGTCGGTGGTGAGGGTCACGTCGGCACCGTCGAGGTGGCTCTGGCCGAACAGCGCGTTGCCGTCCCTCGAGCCCATGTGGAACTCACGGTCGCCGAACGGCGTCCCGGTGATGACGAGGTTCATCAACACGTTGGGCCCGGGAGGCGAGGCCGCGGCGCCGTGCTCCGCGATCGCCGCACCGACTGCGGTGAACCACTCGTCGGACAAGAACACTTGCTTGCCGGCCACACCGACCTCCTGATGCCTTGGTGACATTGATGCTGCATTGATGCTGGTGACATTGATGCTCGATGACGCTTTCGGGCGCCGGAGCTTACCCAGCAAGCCGGTCGCTACGCTTCTGGGATGGGCCGGCTCGAACGAGTGGAGTCGCGGGAACGCAGCAGCAAGTGGCGCCAGCCGCCGTTGCGCATCGAGATGTCGGAATGCATCAACTGCGACGCGTGCCTGCGCCACTGCCCGCCGCAGTTCGGGGCGATCTTCAACCACGGCATCGACGTGATCATCATTCCCGAGCTCTGCAGCGGCTGCGACAAGTGCCTGCCGGCCTGTCCGGTCGACTGCATCTACCCCGATCCCGACTGGTCGCCCGCCCCGGAGGACTGGTGGTCAAACCCCCTCAGTCCGCTCGACTCGTATAGGTAACCTCGGTCATGGCCGACGGTGAAGCACGGATCTCGCGCGCCGAGGTGGAGCACGCGGCCCAGTTGGCGCGCCTCGCCCTCACCGACGACGAGGTCGAGCAGCTCACCGTCGACCTCGCGAAGATCCTCGACCACGCCGCGCTCGTGAGTGCGCTCGACACCACCGACGTGCCGCCGACGTCGCACCCGATCGAGCTGACCAACGTGCTGCGGCCCGACGTTCCCCGGCCCGGCCTCGACCGCACTGAAGTACTTGCCGAAGCACCGGTGGCCGAGGACTTCCGCTTCCGGGTCCCGCGCATCTTGGGCGAGGAACCATGACGACGTCGCCGAGCGCGAGCGCGATCGCGGCGGCGGTCCGCGGCGGCGACACGCGCGCGATCGACGTGCTCGAGGAGCACCTCGCCCGGATCGCGGGGCGCGAAGCCGAGATCCACGCGTTCAACACCGTGCTCGAAGACGACGCGCGCGCCACGGCCGACGCGATCGACGCAGCCGTCGCGGAGGGCCGTGATCCGGGTCCGCTCGCCGGGGTGCCCGTCGCGCTCAAGGACAACCTCTGCACCCGCGGGGTCGCGACCACCTGCTCGTCGCGCATCCTCGAGGGGTGGAAGCCGCCGTACGACGCAACGGTCGTGGAGCGGCTGCGCGCCGCCGGCGCGGTGATCGTCGGCAAGACCAACCTCGACGAGTTCGCCATGGGATCGTCGACCGAGAACTCGGCGTTCGGTCCGACCCGCAACCCGCACGACCCCACCCGGGTGCCGGGCGGGTCGTCGGGCGGCTCGGCCGCGTCGGTGGCCGCGGGGTTCGCCTCCTTGGCGCTCGGCTCCGACACCGGTGGCTCCATCCGCCAGCCGGCGGCGCTGTGCGGCGTGGTCGGAGCCAAGCCGACCTACGGAACCGTGTCGCGGTACGGGCTCATCGCCTTCGCATCGTCGCTCGATCAGATCGGGCCGTTCGCGACGAGTGTCGACGACGCCGCGCTCCTGCTCGAGACCATCTGGGGTCACGATCCGTGTGACTCCACCTCGATCGCGCAGCCGACACCGTCGTTGCGCGCGACGCTCGACGGTGGGGTCGACGGCCTGCGGGTCGGCATCGTCGAAGAGCTGACCGATGTCGACGGCATCGCCCCTGAAGTGCGCGAGGCCGTCGAAGCGGCCGCGCTCGCGCTCGAGAAGGAAGGCGCGACCGTCGACCGCGTGTCGCTGCCGTCGTCGGAGTACGGCCTCTCCGCGTACTACCTCATCGCGCCGGCCGAAGCGTCTTCGAACCTGGCTCGGTACGACGGTGTGCGCTACGGGCTGCGGGTCGACGCCCCCGACGTCGCGACGATGAACGCGTCGACGCGCGACGCGGGTTTCGGCGCCGAGGTGAAGCGCCGCATCATGCTGGGCACCTACGCGCTCTCGGCGGGCTATTACGACGCCTATTACGCACAGGCGCAGCGGGTGCGCACCCTGATCGTGCGCGATTTCGCCCGCGCGTACGAACGGTTCGACGTGCTGCTCTCACCGACGTCGCCGACGGTCGCGTTCGAGTTCGGCGCAAAGACCTCCGACCCCCTCGCGATGTACCTCAGCGACGTGTGCACGATCCCGTCGAACCTGTCGGGCCATCCCGCGATCAGCGTGCCGTGGGGAACCGGCGCGAGCGGCCTGCCGATCGGCGCGCAGGTGCTCGCACCCGCGCTGGCCGAACCACTGATGTTCCGCGTTGCGCGCGCGATCGAGGTTGCTGCGTCATGACCACGACCGACGTGTCGACCAACTGGGAGCCCGTCATCGGGCTCGAGGTGCACGTCGAGCTCGCGACCGCGACGAAGCTGTTCTGCGGCTGCCGCAACGAGTTCGGAGCCGAGCCGAACACCAACGTCTGCCCCGTGTGCCTCGGGCTTCCCGGCTCGCTACCGGTGCTCAACGAGAAGGCGGTGGAGCTCGCGTTGCGGCTGGGTGAGGCGCTGCAGTTCACGATGCCGCCGCAGTCGATCTTCCACCGCAAGAACTACTTCTATCCCGACATGCCGAAGAACTTCCAGACCTCGCAGTACGACGAGCCCATCTGCCTGGCCGGCGAGATCGAGGTCGACGGCGTGCGGGTGCGCATCACGCGGGCGCACCTCGAAGAAGACACCGGCAAGTCGATGCACGTTGGCGGGGGTGGCGGTCGCATCCATGGCGCCGACCACTCGCTCGTCGACTACAACCGCGCCGGGGTTCCGCTGCTCGAGATCGTCTCCGAGCCCGACATCTTCTCGGCGGAGCAGGCGCGCGCCTACGTCACCGAGCTGCGCGCGACGCTGCTCGCGCTCGGTGTCTCCGACGTGAAGATGGAAGAGGGCTCGATGCGTGTCGACGCAAACGTGTCGGTGCGCAGGGTCGGCACGTCGAAGCTCGGCACCCGCACCGAGATCAAGAACATGAACTCGATCCGTTCGGTGCAGCGCGCGATCGAGTATGAGATCGAGCGCCAGGCCGAGCGGCTCGAGGACGGCGAACGGATCGTGCAGGAGACGCGGCACTGGAACGAGGCCGAGGGTCTCACGCGGTCGATGCGGTCGAAAGAAGAGGCGTTCGACTACCGCTACTTCCCCGAGCCCGATCTCGTGCCCGTGGTCCCGACCGACGAGCTGCGCGCACGCGTGCGCGCCACGATGCCGGAGTTGCCGCTGGCAAAGCGCGCCCGGTTGGTCTCTGAGTGGGCCATCTCGGAGCACGACGCGCGGGTGCTGCTCGACGTTCCGGGGCTCACCGACTACGTCGACGCCGCGGTCGGCGCGCTGACCGATGGCACGCCACGCGATGTCGTCAACTGGGCGAGCGGCGAGGTGCTCGCGCACCTCAACGATTCCGGTGGCACGATCGCGGATGTCGCGCTCGCGCCCGACGCGCTCGCGGAGCTCGTCGGTCTCGTCGCGAAGGGCACGATCAACCGCGGGCAGGCGAAGGAAGTGCTCGCCGAGTCGTTGCGCTCCGGCGACCGGCCGGCCGCCGTGGTCGCGGCGCGCGGTCTCGAGCAGGAGAGCGACACCGACGCGCTCGGCGCCGCGATCGACGCGGTGCTCGAGGCCAACGCCGACGCGGTTGTCGAGTACCGCGCCGGTGACGATGCGGTGAAGAAGAAGAAGCGGGGCTTCCTGATGGGACAGGCGACCCGCGCGCTGCAGGGCCGCGCGAACGGCAGCGTGCTCGCGCAGCTCCTCGACGAGCGCCTCGGCTAGCGGTCGTTCGGCCGGGCGAGGCGGGCCAACCACCCGTCGCGCAGCCGTTGCCACCGGTCGGTCCACGACTCGCTCGCCAGCGCGACGACCGGCGCGTTCGCCTCCGCCGCCGCGCCCAGCGAGGCCATGAGGAACGCGCCCAACCGCGCGGCCGCGGTCGGGTCGAGGCGCACCGTGCCGACACATTGGCGGTCGTCCCACACGCCGAGCACGACCTCACGGTCGTCGGGATGCCAGGTGGCCCGTAACGCATGACCGCGCGCATCGACGAGGAGCTCGGGTTGGGTGCGGGCAACGAGGTCGCTCATGCGCCCAGTCTGGGCCGCGCCCGCTCTCCCCACAAGCGTTCCGATCCGGACCAGGGAGCAGCAGACCTACGTTGCGCGAAATCCGGCGAGGGCCCGCGCCCACAGCTCCGGAGGGGCCGGATACGGCGCATTGAAGGCCACGCGATCGACGAGCCCGCCGTACCGCTGCGTCACGAGCCCGGCGATCTCCTCCGGCCGCCCGCTCACCGTGAACACCTCGACGAGCTCGGGAGGGATCAGCGCGGCCATCGTGGCCCAGTCGCCGTCGCGCGTCCGCTGCTGCAGCTCGGGTTGCAGATCGCCCCACCCGTGCGCGTCGAGCACCGGGCGGTAGGCCGGCGTCGAGCCGTAGAACGCGAGCTGGGTCATGACCGCGAAGCGGGCGGTGTCGAGTGCTTCGGTCGTGTCGCCCGTGATGATCATCACCGGGAACGAGATCTCGAAGTCGGCGCGCGCCCGACCGGCGGTGGCGAGCCCACGCTCGAGCGCGGGGATGGTCGTCGTCTGTAGGTAGTGCGCGGTGCTGAACGGATGCACGATGAACGCGTCGCCGACCTCGCCCGCGACCTCGGTCATCAGCGGGCCGACACCGGCGAGCGCGATCCGCGGCGGGCCGTTGGGATTGGGGCCGGGATCGAAGAACGGCGTCATGAGCGTGTGGCGGTAGAACTCGCCGCGAAAGTCGAGAGGAACCCGGTCGTTCCACGTTGCCCAGATCGCGCGGATCGCGAGCACGAGCTCGCGCAGGCGCGGCGCCGGGTGCGACCACGGCATCGAGAACCGCTTCTCGATGTGCGGCTGGATCTGCGTGCCGAGCCCGAGCACGAAACGGCCGTTCGACACAGCCTGCAGATCGTTCGCGGTCGCGGCGATCGTCATCGGGCTGCGCGCGAACGCGACCGCGATCGCCGTGGTGAGCTCGAGGTGCTCACTGTGCTCGGCCGCGAGCATGAGCGGAAGGAACGGGTCGTGCGGGCCTTCGAACGTGAACACACCGTCGTAGCCGTCGGACTCCATGCGCCGCGCCGCGTCGGGCACATCGGCGAGCCGTTGCGTGACGAGCGGTCCGTCGATCTTCATGTTCTTCCAATTCGTTGGCGTGGGGGCGACAGCTCTGCTGCGATGGAGCGATGGAATCGTACGGACCCGCGACCTACGGTGACCACATCGCCGACATCTACGACGAGATGTACGCGAAGCGCGATCCCGCCGAAGAGGTGACGCGCCTCGCCGGGCTCGCGGGATCGGGCCCGGTTCTGGAGCTCGGGATCGGCACCGGGCGCGTCGCGGTGCCGCTCTCGGCCCTACTGGCGGGCACCGGGATCGCGCTGCACGGGATCGACGCGTCGGCGGCGATGGTCGCGAAGCTGCGGTCGCGGGCCGGAGGCGAAGCGATCCCCGTGAGCTTCGGCGACATGAAGGCGGTCGACGCACCGGGCGACGGCTACTCGTTGATCTACGTCGTGTTCAACACCTTCTTCGGCCTCACCGACCAGGAAGCGCAGATCGAGTGCTTCGCGAACGTGGCGAACCGGCTGGTACCCGGAGGGCGCTTCGCGGTCGAAGGGTTCATTCCGGATCCCGCGCGCTACAACGGCAACCAGCGCACCTCCGCGCTGTCGCTCACCGTCGAGTCGGTCGACATCGACGTGTCGGTGCACGACTCCGTGAACCAGCGGGTCGACTTCCAGCACGTGCTCATCCGCGGATCCGGCGTTCGCCTGCTTCCGGGCTCACTGCGCTACGCGTTCCCGAGTGAGCTCGATCTCATGGCGCGGCTCGCGGGCCTCGGCCTCGAGAGCCGGGAGGGCGGATGGGCGCAGGAGCCCTTCACGGCTGCGTCGGGGAGGGCCGTCAGCGTCTGGCGCAAGCCGGGCTGACGGTCGCCGTCACTTCACCCAGGTGATGCGCGCGCGGCGCTTGTCGGTGACGTAGCCGTGGTCGACGAACCAGCGCGCGGAGTCTTCGATCGCATCCTCGGCCGGCCGCGAGGTGTACCCGATCTCGGTGCGGGCCCGGCTGTCGTCGAAGGCCATGTGTGTGGTCGACATGCGCGCGGCTTCGATCGACACGTTGGGCTCCCGGTGGAGCAGGCGGCCCTCGACGAGCTGTGACGCCAGGCCCGCCGCGAGTGCGATCGCCTTCGGGACCTGCAGCTTCGGTGCCCGGAGCCCCGTACACGCGGCGAGCACCGCGAGGATCGACTGCATCGACCGGTTCTCGCCGCCGAGGATGTAGCTGCGGCCGTTGGCGCCCCGTTGCAGCGCGGCAACGTGTCCGCCCGCGAGGTCGTCGACGTGCTCGACGTTCATCGCGGTGTCGACGAACGCAGGCATCCGGCCGTTGAGGAAGTCGAGGATGAGCTTCCCGGTCGGGGTCGGCCGCCGATCGCCGGGGCCGAGGGGAAACGTCGGGAGCACGATCGAGACCGGTACGCCCTGCGCCGCGGCGCGCAGTACTTCGTGCTCGGCGACGTACTTCGTGCGCTTGTAGGAGCCGAAGAGATGGGCGATGTCGGCGTACGCGGTCTCGTCCGAGGGCCGGCCCGCGGCCGTTCCCTCGACGCCCAGCACACCGACGGTGCTCGTGTAGACCATCCGCTCGCAGCCGGCGTCACGCACGGCCTCGAGCACGTTCAGCGTCCCGCCGACGTTGACGTCGGCGAACAGCTTGGGGTCGCGCGCCCAGAACGCGTAGATGGCGGCGAGGTGGAACACGAAGCGCGCGTCGGCGCACGCGTTGCGGACATCGTGCGCGTCGCGCAGATCGACCGTGCGGCGCTCGATGACCGCTCCGTGCTCGCGGCTGCTGATGTCGTCGAGGTTGCGCTCGTCGCCTCCGGGCTCGACGAGCGCGACGACATGCGCACCACGCGCGAGCACCGCGCGCGTGACGGCCGAGCCGATGAAGCCGGCGGCCCCGGTGATCACGACGCGGTCGCCGGGGTTGATGGCGGTCTCGGTCATCGGCCGACACCCTGCGGCGTCTGGTAGCTGCGACGCAGCGCGCCCTTGGCCATCGTGCGCCCGAACTCGAAGATCAGGCTCGAGCCGCGGTGCGCGTCGGCGAGAACATCGTCGAGCGCGGCGACGAAATAGTCGACCTCTTCCTGCCCGGCGATCAAGGGTGGCAGCAACTTCACGATGTTGACGTTGTCGGCGGCGACCTGCGTGAGGATGCGGTGGCGGTGGAAGAGCGGCACCACGATGAGCTGGGCGAACATCGCCTTGCGCAACCGCTCCATCGTGTTGAAACGGCGGCGCAATGCCGGCGACTCGGGCGCACCGAACTCGATGCCGATCATCAGCCCGAGGCCGCGCACGTCGTGGAGCATCTCGTAGCGCTCGCGCAGCGGTTGTAGCGCGACCTGAAAGGCGCGGCCCGTCTCCGCGGTGCGCTCGATGATCTTCTCGTCGTCGAAGGCCGCCAGGGTTGCGAGGCCCGCGACCATGGCGAGCTGGTTGCGGCCGAACGTCGTCGAGTGCTTCAGCGCCTTCTCGATCGAGCTGTAGACGCTCGCGAAGATCTTCTCGCTCGTGATCATCGCGCCGACGGGGATGTAGCCACCCGACAACGCCTTCGAGATCGTGATGATGTCGGGCTCGAGGCCGTAGTGCTCGTACGCGAAGAACGTGCCGGTGCGCCCGAGGCCGGTCTGCACCTCGTCGATGACGAACAGGGTCTTGTAGCGGTGGCAGAGCGCCTGCGCCGCCAACCAGTACTCGGGCGACGCCATGTAGACGCCCTTGCCCTGGATCGGCTCGACGATGAACGCGGCCGTCTTGCCCTTCGCGAGCTCGCGTTGCAGCGCGTCGATGTCGCCGAAGGGAACCGACACGGTGTCGGGGAGCAGCGGGCCGAAGCCCTCGCGGAACTCCTCGCCGCCGTTGAGCGCGAGGGCGCCGGTGCTGAGCCCGTGGAACGCGTGCTCGGCGTAGACGATGCCGGCGCGCTTCGTCGACTGCCGCGCGAACTTGATCGCCGACTCGACGGCCTCCGCACCCGAGTTGCAGAAGAACACGCGCTTCATGCCGGGGTGCGTGCGCGTGAGCAGTTGCTCGGCGAGGAGGCCGGGCAGCAACGCGCAGTCCATCTGCACCATGTTGGGAAGGTCGAGGTCGATCGCCTGGTGCAGCGCGGCCTTGATCGCGGGATGGCTGCGACCGAGCGCGAAGACACCGAATCCAGCGAGGAAATCGAGGTACTTCTCGCCCCGGTCGTCGTAGAGGTAGCAACCTTCGCCGCGCACGAAGTAGCGATCGAAACCGAGCGTCTTGAGCACCCTCGCCAGCTGCGGGTTCAGATACTGCTCGTGAAGCGAAAAGTTGTCTCCGTGGCGTTCCTCGAGCGCCCGGGCAACGTCGAACGGCATCTTGCTCCTCTAGCTACCGACCCCGCCGTCGCGAATGAACCCTCAGGTTAGCGGGACCTCACACCATCCAGTTCGCTACGTAGGTGGGGTCGGTCAACGCGGGGCGATCGAACGTGAAGGGTGAGATGTCGGAGGTCGCGGTGCCCGTGCGCGCGAGCTCGGTGAGGGTACGGCCGAACCATGACGCGAACTTGAACCCGTGTGCGGCGCCGAGCGCGACGATCACCTCGGGACGACCCGGCACCGTGTCGAGCAGGAAATCGCGATCCGGTGTGAGCGTGTAGAGGCAGGTCTTCGTGCGCAGCGGTGCGCCGATCGCCTCGGTTCCGAAGAGCCGCCCCATGAACTCGACGAGGCGCGCGAGCTCGTCCGGATCGGGGTCGAACGAGCGGGCGCGTGCGGTCGTCGGCCGGCCGCCGCAGTCCTGGGCGCCCTTGATCGCGTGCTCGCCGTAGACGGGGAACCCGTAGAAGCTCGGTTCGTCCATCCAGATCCACACCGGGAGGCGGTCGGGCGCGAACTGCTCGAGCACCGGCGAATTGAAGTAGGTGACTTGCTCCCGCAGCACGGTCAAGGGGAGGGTGACACCAAGGGGGACGAGCAGCTCGTTGACCCACGCGTCGGCCGCGACGACGACGCGACGCGCGCGAAACGTCTCACCGCCCGCGACGATGTCGACTTCGCCGTCGGCCGCGCGCACCGACTCGACCGGTGTCGACGCGAGCAGGGTCGCGCCGTGCTCGACGGCGAGGCGCTGATGCACCGCGGTGGCCCGGGCCGCGGGCGCGATCCCGCCGGCCTCTTGAAACAGGCCGTTGATGTCGTCCGCGACCCGGAACTGGGGCCAGCGCCGGCGGATCTCGGCGCCGTCGAGCCAGTCGAAGTCCACGCCCGCGGCGTCGAGAGCATCGCGGTAGTCGTCGGGTGTGATGGCCGCGTCGGGCGGGAACAGGTCGAGACCGCCGGTGCGGACGATGAGCGCTTCGCCGGCGTCGGCCTCGAGCGCGGCCCAGCATTCGTACGCCGCGCGCGCCAGCTCCACGTAACCGGGCGTGTGGTACGAGAGCCGGATGATTCGCGAGTGGTCGTCGGACGCGCCGCGGTCGTGGCCGAGCTCGAACTGCTCGAAGCCGATCACCGACGCACCCTCGCGTGCGGCCCAGTACGCGGTCGCGCTACCGATGCCGCCGAGGCCGACGACCGCGATGTCGAACTCGCGCGTGGTCAATCCGACGGCCGAGTGTCGCGTCGGTGCCTCGTACCCATCCGCGCCTCGTACCAACGGCGGATGTCGAGGCTCTGGTCCTCCATCGGGGCGAAGTAGCCACCCGTGAACGCGCGCGAGCTCATGCCACGCTGCACGCTCTCGCAGATCGACCAGTCCTGCCGGTTGACGAGATCCCAGAACGACACCGCGTCGGTTGGGTCGAACGATGCGCGCGCGATCTCGTCGGGATGGAACAGGAAGTCGCACTCGACGGTTGTCGCGGCCGGGCCGTGCGGCACGAGGACGAACGCGGCGACGTGATCCGCGCAGAGGCTCAGCAAGAGGTTGGGATACACCAACTCGCCCTTGTGACGCACGCGTTCGTCGGCGTCGAGACCGGGGAGGGGCCGGCGCTCGCTGGTTCCCGTCGCAGTGAACGTCCACGTGCCGTCGCGTTGTGCGATGCCGCGCTCCCAATCGAGGCTCGATCCGCCGCCGCGTCGGAAGTCGGGAACGATGTCGCACAGCTCCGGGTGCAACGTTGCGCAGTGGTAGCACTCGTTGTAGTTCTCGGCGAGCACCTTCCAGTTCGCGGCGACTTCGTAGGTGAGGCGTGCACCCCGCCGCAGATCGCCGAGCGAGTAGCGCTCGATGCGCTCGGGAATCGGGCCGAGTTGGTCGGAGAGCGGTGCGGCGCGCGTCGGTTCGAGGTGCGCGAAGACAAAGCCGCCCCACTCGTCGACGCCCGCAGGATGCAGTCCGAACGCGGCGTGATCGAGGTCGGCGTCCGCGATGAAAGGCGTGCGCCGCAACCCGCCGTCGAGGCCGTAGGTCCACGAGTGGTACGGGCAGCGCAGGACCCCGGGCGCGTGTCCGGTCGGCGGGCCGTCGGAGGCGCAGAGCTGCGCACCGCGGTGCCGACACACGTTGAAGAACGCGCGGAGCGCGCCGTCGTCGCCCCTGACCACGAGCAACGACTCACCACCGACCTCACCCAGGAACCAGTCGCCCGGATCCGGTGCGTCGGCCGCGCGCCCGATGACCGACCACTCGTGGGCGAAGATGCGCTCGCGTTCGTTCTCCCACACGGCGGCGTCGAGGTACGCGGCGCGGGGAAGGGCCGGCTCGAGCACGCTCACGCGCGTTCCCGCTCGAGTGCGGTGCGCACGAGCTGCTGGAACTGCGCGACTCCCGCTTCGTGGTGCGGGCTCAACCGGCCCCGCTCGTAGACACCGGCATCGAGGTTGCGCTGTACCGCCTCGACGATCGCGCGGTCTTCTTCGATCACGGTCTTCGAGATCCGCACGACGTCGTCGTTGGCCGGGTCGTCGGGGTCGGCGAAGAAGTAGGAGTACGCGATCCGCGTGGAATGCGGCCCGGTCGGGAGCATGCGTTCGATGACCATCGCGTCGGGATACAGGTTGAGCGCGAGGTTCGGCCACCGGAACAGCCAGCGGCCGGCGTTGACCGCGCCGTCGCGCGTCGGCGCCGAGTGCCGGCAGTAGCGATCGCCGACGGTGACCGAGTAGCGGCGCGCGTCGATCTCGCGGTTCAGCTCGGGATGCACGAAGGGGATGTGGTACCCCTCGAGGTAGTTGTCGACGTAGGTCTTCCAGTTGCACTCGAGGTCGTGCGCGAGATCGCCTCCGAAGTGGAACGACTCGATCGGGAAGGGCTCGGCTTCGGCGAAGAAGGCACCGAGGTCGGTGAGCAGGTCGGGCGCGGTGGTGTCGAGGTTCACGAACACGAGGTTGCGCCAGCGCTCGACGCGTACGGGGAACAACGAGAACGCTGTGGGATCGAACGAACCGGGATCGAGCGGGTCGTCGACGCCCGACGTGTCGAAGTCGCGCGCGTTGAGCAGCCGGCCGGCCGTGTCGTACGACCAGCCGTGGTACCGGCAGACGAATCCCGAGGCGCGTTCCTCGCCGTCGTCGACGAGCGGACCGGCGCGGTGCCGGCACACGTTGTGGAAGGCGCGCAGCTCGCCGGCGCGGTCGACCACGGCGACGATCGGATAGCCGGCGACGACGGCCGCAACACACGCGCCGGGAGTGGCGAGCTGCTCCGCGCGCGCGAACACGATCCATTCGCGGGCGAAGATCGCCGGCCGCTCGCGCTCGTAGACCGCGGGGTCGCGATACATCGACGCGGGCAGCGTCATCGCAGCATCGGCGACGGGCACGGGCACATTCTAGAGTTCGCCGTCATGGCCGAGATCCGGGAGTTCGTCGCGATGGAAGACGGCGTCCGGCTCGCGATCTCGCGCTTCGAGCCGACCGACGGCCGTGGCCCGTGGCCGGTCATCGTCGAGGCGTTGCCGTACCGCAAGGACGATCTGACCGCGTCCTATCGCGCGGAATACGGCCGCCTCGTCGACGAGGGTCGGTACGCCGTGGTGCGCGTCGACGTGCGCGGCACCGGTTCGTCGGAGGGGATCGCGACCGACGAGTACCCGCCGCAGGAGCAGCGGGACCTCGTGCGGCTGATCGCGTGGTGCGGTGCGCAGCCGTGGTCGACCGGCCGCGTCGGGATGTACGGAACGTCGTACTCCGGTTTCAACTCGCTCCAGGTCGCGGCCGAACGGCCCCCGGAGCTGGGTGCCGTCTGCGCGATCTACTCGAGCGACGACCGGTACACCGACGACGTGCACTACGCGGGCGGCGTGCTGCGCGCCGTCGATCTCGTCGACTACGTCGTGTACATGGTGGCGATGAACGCGTTGCCGCCGGTACCCGCGGTGTTCGGCGACGGGTGGCGCGAGGAGTGGCGGCGGCGCGTCGACGGCACCGAGCCGTGGCTGCTGCGCTGGCTGGCCGAGCAGACCGACGGCGAGTACTGGCGCCAGGGCTCGCTGCGGCTCGACAGCCGACCGGGCACGACGGCGGGCTACGACCGCATCGAGTGCGCGACCATGATCGTCGCCGGTTGGGCCGACGGGTACCGCAACAACACCCTGCGGACGTTCGCGGCCCTGGAGTGCGAGAAGCACCTGCTCATCGGTCCGTGGAGCCACATGGCGACCGCGACCTCACTGCCCGGTCCGCACATCGACCTCGTTGTCGAGATGATCGACTTCTTCGACCGTCACCTGCGGGGCGATGGCGCGGCTCGTGGTGCGCCGAAGCCGCCGATCACCATCTTCGTCCGGCACGCGACGCGCCCGGAACCCGATCTGGCAGAGCACGCGGGTGAGTGGCGCTACGAGGACACGTGGCCGGCCGCGCGTGCGACGACGCGCGAGCTCTGTCCGCAAGGAGAGGGAGACGATCTCGTTCCCGTACGCGGTGATGTCGGTGTCAGCGCGTGGATCTCGTGCGCGGCGAGCCTGCCGTGGGGCCAGCCGTCCGATCAGCGGGCCGATGACGCGTGGTCGCGCTGCTACGAGTGGCCGGTCGAGACCGCGTTCGAGATCCTCGGGCACTGCGAGCTGCGCGCGCGGGTGACGGCTTCGGTTCCCGTTGCGTTTCTCTCCGTGAAGCTCTGCGATGTGTTCCCCGACGGCACCTCGGCCCTCGTCGCGCGGGGCATGCTCAATCTCACCCACCGAACGTCGTCGGTGCGTCCCGAAGCCCTCGTACCGGGTGTTCCCGTCGATGTTGCCGTCGAGCTCGAAGCGACGTCGTGGGTGTTCGAGCCCGCTCACCGCGTCCGCCTGGTGCTGGCGGGCACCGACTGGCCCAACGCGTGGCCGCCACCCGAATCGGTCACGCTGCACGTCGATCGGTCGTCGCTGCGCTTCTCGCTTCCCGAGCTGCCGGCGCCGATCGAGCCGGGCCCGGCTCCCGTGTTCGTCGCGCCCCAAGCGGGGAGCTGGCATCCGGGCGAGTCGAGCGAGCCGCAACCCGAGATGACCTGGCGCTTCGCGCACGACGTGTTGGATCGCCGCACGGAGGCCAGCGTGCGCCACGGATCTCGATACCGCGGTGAGCTCGGATCGCACGTGTCGGAGCAGTACGAGGGAGCCGTGCGCGTCTCGACCGTCGATCCCGGCGATGCGGGCGCGCGGGCGACCACGCGCTACGAGATCTCGTGGCCGGGCGCACGGTGCTCGTCGGAGGTGCGCCTGCGCTTTCAGAGCGACGCCCACGCCTACCACGTCGAGGTCGAGCTCGATGTCGACGACGGCGTCGAGCCGTTCGCCCGGCGCCGCTGGAAGCGCGACATCCCCAGGAACCTGCAGTAAGCGATGACGCCGCCATGACCGCGTCGGCCTGGGAGTTCTGGATCGACCGGGGCGGCACGTTCACCGACGTCGTCGGCAAACGACCCGACGGAACCCTCGTCGCCCGCAAGTTGCTCTCCGAGAACCCCGATCGGTATCCCGATGCGGCCGTCGCGGGCATCCGGCAGGTGCTCGGCCTTCGCGCGGAGGCCGCGATCACACCCGAGCTCGTGGGCAGCGTGAAGATGGGCACGACCGTCGCGACCAACGCGCTGCTCGAGCGCACCGGCGAACCGACCCTGCTCGTGACGACCGAAGGGTTTCGGGACGCGCTGCGCATCGCGTATCAGGAACGGCCGCGCATCTTCGACCGTCACATCGTGCTGCCGGAGCTGCTGTACGCGCGCGTGATCGAGGCGCGCGAGCGGGTGGGTGCCGATGGTGGTGTGGTTCGCGCGCTCGACCGCGATCACCTGCGCAGAGGCCTGCGTGACGCGTTCGCGACGGGATTGCGCAGCGTTGCGATCGTGTTCATGCACGGCTACCGGTATCCGGAGCACGAGGCGGCGGCGGCGGCGCTCGCCGCCGAGGTCGGGTTCACACAGGTGAGCGTCTCGCACCGCGTGAGCCCGATGATCAAGCTCGTGAGCCGGGGCGATACGACGGTGGTCGACGCGTACCTCTCGCCGATCCTGCGGCGCTACGTCGAACGGGTCGCCGCGGCCATGCCCGGCGTGCCGCTGTACTTCATGCAGTCGTCGGGCGGCTTGATCGACGCGGCCGGCTTCCGCGGCAAGGACGCGATCCTCTCGGGACCGGCGGGGGGCGTCGTCGGCATGGTGAAGACGGCGCAGGTCGCGAAGTTCGACCGCGTGATCGGGTTCGACATGGGCGGCACCTCGACGGATGTCGCGCACTACGCCGGCGAGCTCGAGCGCGCGTTCGACACCCGGGTGGCGGGCGTGCGCGTGCGGGCACCGATGATGAGCATCCACACCGTCGCCGCCGGTGGCGGTTCGATCCTCACCTTCGACGGGGCGCGCTTCCGCGCCGGACCCCAGAGCGCGGGCTCGGATCCGGGGCCGGCGTGCTACCGGCGGGGAGGACCGCTCACCGTTACCGACGCGAACGTGATGCTCGGCAAGATCCAGCCCGCGTTCTTCCCGAAGGTGTTCGGTCCGCGCGGCGACGAAGCGCTCGACGCCGCCATCGTGCGCGTGAAGTTCACCGATCTCGCGGCGGAGATCGCGCTCGCGACCGGGGGAACACTTGCTCCCGAATCGGTCGCGGAAGGCTTCATCGAGGTGGCGGTGGGCGCGATGGCGAACGCCGTCAAGAAGATCTCCGTCGCACGCGGCTACGACGTCACCCGCTACGCGCTGCAGTGCTACGGCGGCGCGGGCGGGCAGCACGCGTGCGCGGTCGCCGACGCGCTCGGCATCGAGACGGTGCTGGTGCACCCGCTCGCGGGCGTGCTGTCGGCCTACGGCATGGGCCTCGCCGACCAGAGCGTGATGCGCGAGGCCTCGGTCGAGGAGCCACTCGGAGGTGCGCAGTCTGAGCTTGCGCAGCGGGTTGGTGCGCTCGGTCGTGAGGCGGTGGCCGAGCTCGAACGCCAAGAGGTGAGCGGCCACGCGCGGTTGCACACACGCGTGCACCTCCGCTACGAGGGTACCGACTCCGCGCTGATCGTCGCGTTCGGCTCCGAGGCGGAGATGAGAGCCGCGTTCGAGAATGCGCATCAGCGCCGGTTCGCGTTCCTGATGCCCGATCGGGGTCTGGTTGTCGAAGCCGTCTCCGTCGAGGCCGTCGCCGCCGGAGACACGGTCGCGGCGGCCACGTCGGGCGCGGTCGCCGCCGCGCAAACGGAGCCGTCGCCATCGGAATCGGAGACCGACTCGGTGCCGATGTTCAGCGGTGGTCGGTGGCGTGATGCGCGCCTCGTCGCGCGCGGGGAGTCTCGGCCCGGCCTGGTGATCGACGGGCCCGCGGTGATCACCGACGAGCACGCGACGACCGTCGTCGAGGACGGGTGGCGGGCGCGAGTGAGTGATCGGGGTGATCTGGTGCTCGGCCGGGCGCGCCCGCGGGATGCCCGCCGGGCCGTCGGCACCACGGTCGATCCGGTGATGCTCGAGGTGTTCAACAACCTGTTCATGAACATCGCCGAGCAGATGGGGCTGCAGCTTCAGAACACCGCGTACTCGGTGAACATCAAGGAGCGTCTCGACTTCTCGTGCGCGCTGTTCGACGCCGACGGCAACCTCGTCGCGAACGCACCGCACATGCCGGTGCACCTGGGCTCGATGAGCGAGTCGATCAAGACGGTGATCACGCGCAACGCGGGACAGATCGCGGTGGGCGACGTGTTCGTGTTGAACGATCCGTACCACGGCGGGACGCACCTTCCCGACGTGACCGTGGTGACGCCGGTGTTCGACGCGGGCCACGAGACGATCCTCTTCTTCGTCGGGTCCCGCGGGCACCACGCCGACATCGGCGGCGTGACCCCGGGCTCGATGCCGCCGTTCTCGACGAACGTCGAGGAAGAAGGCGTGCAGATCGACAACGTGAAGCTGGTCGAACGGGGACGTTTGCGCGAAGCCGAGATGCTGACGCTGCTCGGCAGCGGTCGGTACCCGGCGCGAGACCCGCAGCAGAACCTGGCCGATCTCGAGGCGCAGATCGCGGCCAACGAGGCCGGCCGCCACGAGCTCTCCAAGATGGTCGACCAGTTCGGCCTCCCGGTCGTGCGGGCGTACATGGGGCACGTGCAGGACAACGGCGAGGAGTCGGTGCGCCGGGTGATCGCAGCGTTGTCCGACGGCACGTTCACGCTCCCGCTCGACAACGGGGCCCAGATCACGGTCGCGATCCGCGTCGACGCGGCCGAGCGGCGCGCGGTGATCGACTTCACCGGATCGTCGGACCAGCTCGTCAACAACTTCAACGCGCCGAGGGCGGTGTGCACCGCGGCGGTGCTCTATGTGTTCCGCACCCTCGTCGACGACGACATTCCGCTCAACGCCGGTTGTCTCCGGCCGCTCGAGATCATCGTGCCCGAAGGATCGATGCTGAACCCGCGCCCGCCCGCGTCGGTGGTCGCCGGGAACGTCGAGACGTCGACCTGCGTCACGAACGCGCTCTACGGGGCACTCGGTGCGATGGCCGCGGCGCAGTGCACGATGAACAACTTCACGTTCGGCAACGATCAGTACCAGTACTACGAGACCATCGCGGGCGGGTCGGGCGCAGGCCCCGACTACGACGGCACCGCGGTCGTGCAGACCCACATGACCAACTCGCGGCTGACCGACCCCGAGGTGTTGGAATCGCGGTTCCCCGTGCGCCTCGACGGCTACGCGATCCGCGAGGGTTCCGGCGGCGCCGGCCGGCACCGCGGTGGAGACGGTGGCGTCCGCCGCGTGCGGTTCCTCGCGCCGATGACGGCGTCGATCCTCTCCAACGGCCGGCGCGCGGGTGCGTTCGGCATGGCCGGCGGGTCACCCGGGCTCCCGGGCATCAACCGGGTCGAGCGCGCCGACGGCACGGTGGAGCTGCTCGACCACCTCGCGTCGGTCACGATGCAACCCGGCGATGTCTTCGTCATCGAGACCCCCGGCGGCGGCGGTTACGGAGCGGGTGAGCGTTCACCGCGGGAACCACGCTGAAGTCTCGCGCCGAGCCGAGCGAAGACGCGACCGTGACGACGGGGCTTAGGGCGTCGCGGCGACCGCGTGGCAGGCGGCGGAGTGCGCGGGGCCGACGCTGACGAGCTTGGGGTCGTCGCCGAGACAGCGGGTGATGATGCCGCGGTGCTCGGCCTCGCCGCCGGCGACGAGCGGGCACCGCGGGTTGAACCGGCACCCGGCAGGGATGCGCTTCGGGTCCGGGGTCTCGCCCTGCAGGATCTGCTGCTCGACCTTGCGGGTCTCGGGCACCACCGAGAGCAGCGCGCGCGTGTACGGATGCTGCGGGTTGCCGAGGATCTCCTCCGTCGGCCCGAGCTCGACGATCCGACCGAGGTACATCACCGCGACGCGGTCGGCCACGTTCCACGCCAACCCGAGATCGTGCGTGACGACGAGAATCGCGACACCGGTCTCGTCAACGAGGCCGCGCATGAGCTTCAGGATCTCGCCCCGAACCGACGCGTCGAGGCTCGAGACGGGTTCGTCGGCGACGAGCAGGCGCGGTTCGAGCACCATTGCGCCGGCGATCACGACCCGCTGGCGCTGACCGCCCGAGACCTCGTGCGGGTAGAGCCCGACGAACCGTTCCGCGGGCCGCAGACCCGAGCGTGCGAGCGCGCCCGCGACGAGCGCCTCTTCGTCGCCGCCGATGCGGTGCACCCGCAACCCTTCGGCGACGGCCTCGTAGATGGTCTGGCGCGGGTTGAGCGCGCCGGTGGGATCTTGGAACACCATCTGCACGCGCTTGCGGTACGCGCGCAGCGCGCCGCGGCTCCGGCCGAGGATCGGCTGCCCCTCGAAGCGCACCTCGCCCTGCACCGGACGTTCGAGGCCCATGATCGTGCGGGCCAGGGTGGTCTTCCCGCACCCCGATTCACCGACCAACGCGAGCACTTCACCTTCACGGACGTCGAGATTCACACCGTCGACGGCGCGCGCCGGCGCG